>SLIY01000318.1 GCA_007135385.1 Leptolyngbyaceae cyanobacterium CSSed165cm_216 | reverse complement strand
GTTACGTAGTTTGGAGCAGAAGGGTTTGATTGTCAGGCACCCCGGCAGACCCCGGGCGATTCGATTGTTATCGTTCCAGGTCAACCTAAAAGGATTGATTCAGGCGGGTTACCTGACGGAGCATCCGAGAGGCCATAACGAATCTATCCGCCTTGATGGGGATCTCTACGACCCTCATGACTATGCCCTAAAAGTTGTCGGTGACAGCATGGTCGGGGCGCACATTTTAGATGGCGATATTGTCGTGATTCGACCCACCACAGACCTGTGGGCGATACGACCTGGCGATATTGCTGCCGTTTGGATTGAGGGTGAGGGGACCACCCTGAAGCGCATTTTCTACCAGGAGGGGGATCATCAAGTGACCCTCAAACCAGCAAATCCAGACCACCAGAGCCGTACCCTAAAACCCGACCAGGTGGATCTTCAGGGCCTTATGGTTGGCCACCATCGCCAAGAGGATAGTCTATGGCTGCATGTCGCTGGAACAAGCTGAAATTAGCTATCGCAAATTGCCGAAAGTCTTGAGCTGCCCCAGGGTGGACACTGCCACCCCTGCCAAGGTGGTTTGAAAGGGGTTATTTTTGCGCCGTTGAAGCACTGAAAGCTTGATGATGCGTAGGGTGTGTTCCCGGCCTCAGGTCAATATGGTGATGGTGCAAAACCTTCTGCCCTGGCCGGAACGCACCGCTTGCGTCAAGCGAGAGGCCCGGTATCGTAAGCGGTGCATTGCGGCCCGAAGGCAGAGTCTATGGGGCTTTACGCAGATCTGTGGGCCGCTAATGCACCCTACTCAGGTCGAAGCTCACCTTGAAAGGGCTGGGTGGACACTGCCCACCAGCCTTAATTCAGACCCATTTGCCTAGGGTTAGCCGTAGACCGAGGCTATAGTAAAAGTTAGCTGCAAGCCCCAATCCCTCAAGGATGCCCATGATCGACCTCTACTACTGGACCACCCCCAACGGCCACAAGGTCACCATCTTCCTGGAAGAAGCCCAGGTCCCCTACACCATCAAACCGATCCACATTGGCAAAGGGGAGCAGTTTGACCCCGATTTCCTAAAAATTTCCCCCAACAACCGCATTCCTGCCATCGTTGACCAAGCCCCCAGCGATGGCGGTGCCCCCATCAGCCTGTTTGAGTCAGGGGCGATTCTGCAATACCTGGCGGAAAAGACCGGGCTGTTTTTACCTCAAGACAGCCGCGATCGCGCCAATGTGATGCAGTGGCTGTTCTGGCAGATGGGCGGTCTAGGGCCAATGCTGGGACAAAACCACCACTTCGTCAGCTACGCCCCAGAACACATTCCCTACGCCATCAACCGCTACGTCAAAGAAACCGAACGACTCTACGGGGTGCTTGACACCCAATTGCAAAACCACGAGTTTATCGCTGGAGCTTACTCCATTGCCGACATGGCCGCCTATCCCTGGATTGTGCCCCACCAGACCCAGCGGCAAAACCTGGACGACTTTCCCCATCTGAAGCGCTGGTTTGAAGCCATCCAGGCCCGTCCAGCAGTTCAAGCCGCCTACGCCAAAGCCCGAACCATTAATGCCAACAACACCATGACCGACGAAGCCAAAGCAATTCTATTTGGTCAAGGACGGCGGTAGAGAATTTAGGGCATCCCGACCAAATCGCTATCTCGAAGTCAGTCTGTGTTGTTAGGATAGATAACAGCACAGACGCATATTTAATCCGAGCCCTATGACAGCTGCCATTCACGTCGACAAAGCTAAAGTTAAACAGCCCCCGTTGGAAATTCACACCATGGGAGATCGGGTGCTGCGCCAGCCAGCTAAGCGGGTCGCAAAGGTGGACGACGACATCCGCCAACTGGTGCGAGAGATGCTGCAAACCATGTACAGTGCCGATGGCATTGGCCTGGCTGCGCCCCAGGTGGCGGTAAATAAGCAGTTGCTGGTGGTAGATGTGGACCCTGAGAATGCCGCTACACCACCCCTGGTGTTGATCAACCCCAAGGTGCTGCGCATGTCCAAGGAATTAGCCACGGGACAGGAAGGATGTCTGAGCATTCCTGGGGTGTATTTAGACGTGATTCGTCCCGCTGCGATCGAAGTGTCGTTTAAAGACGAAAATGGTCGGCCCCAGAAATTGCAAACCTCTGACCTGTTGGCCCGCTGTATTCTCCACGAGATGGATCACCTGACTGGGGTGCTGTTTGTGGACCGGGTTGATAACCGGTTGGCCCTGAATCAAGAACTGAAAAAGCATGGCTTCTATGCCAAGGATGTACAGCCAGTGAAGGCCTAAGGGATGTGATAGGCTACCTGCACGAATTGAAGCTATCCCCCACCGTTAACATTTCGGAGAAACCCCTGTGACCCCCAAAAGTGGCCTGTTTTTGGCTGGTTCTTGTATCGCTGCGATCGCGGCTGTAGGCTCAGTTTTTGAGCTGTCCTCAGGGAGTCCCGACTGGGGCACCGTACCCACCACCGTGATTTTGGGACTCTGTGTGCCCCTAGTGGGGGTCTTGTTTTACGCGGCCGTCAAAGACGCCAAAGCCAATCAAGAATAAGTCCCCCGTTTGAGGAGAAGGCTATGGACATCAACTCAGGCTTACCAGGTGTAATTACCCGTCGTCGTTTACTAGTGGGGCTCGCGGCCGGGGCAGGAGTATTGCTGCTGGCCAACCAGGCTCAAGCGTATGACGTCTCCCTATCCCCTAAAGACCCACAACTGGGGGATACAATTGCGGTGATTGTGCAGGCTACGGACCCATCGGCGACGACACCGCCGATGATTGTGGTGGATGGTAATGCCCAGTACCCCACCTTTGCCCTGGGAGAAGGGCGCTTTCAGGGCTTTGTGCCCACCAGTCCCTTGAATTCCCCTGGGCGGATGGTGATTCAGGTGACCGGCCGCGGCGACACCCGCAACCTGGCTCTGGGGCTACGTAACCGCAACTTTCCGATTCAGCGCATTACCCTGCCTCCTGGCCAGCGCAGCCTGGGTAGCCAGCACGAGTTTGACCGAGTCGCGGCCTTTAAAGACGTGGTTAGCCCCGAGAAGTTTTGGCAGGGGCCTATGGTGCGGCCTAACTCTGGTCGGGTAACCGCAGGGTATGGTATACGCCGCTACTATAACGGCGTCTTTGCCGAGAATTATTACCACCGGGGGGTAGACTATGGTGCCCCCACTGGGTCGCCAGTGGTAAGCCCTGCCGCCGGGCGCATTGGCCTGGTGGGTCGTGTTTCCGATGGGTTTGAACTGCACGGCAACACCATCGGCATTGACCACGGCCAAGGAATACTCAGCATCATGCTACACCTCAGCCGCATCGATGTGGCTGAGGGAGACTTTGTCCAGGCAGGGCAGCGAATTGGGGCCGTAGGCACAACCGGAGCCTCCACTGGTCCTCACCTGCACTGGGGGCTCTATGTCAACGGCATTTGCATAGACCCCGTACCCTGGCGCAACGGCAACTTCGCGTAGGGACAAAAGGCATGGTCCATGTGCCCGAAGTCGTGCTAGAAAACCTGACTGCCCGTGCCGCGTAATCAGGCAACAGAACTTTCGGGCGATCGTGCGTCTGGAGCACTACCTGGAGCACATAGCCGCCACACAGGGTACGGTGGCGGTAGCCGAAGGAGAGGCACTCAGGGCGCGACTCACCTACTACCAGATAGCTCGCACCATTGGCATCACTTACAAAGAGTGCGTGCGGCTGTTTAAACAGCTCCAGTCTGGGGTGAATTATCAGCGGGGTGGCAAGATCACGGTGACGGATTGGCAGCGATTGGGGGAGATGAAGGAGTGATGGGAGTGTAAGGTGGACGGTGCAAGGTCTACGGTGTGAACCGTGAACCGTGAACCGTAAACCGCAAACCGTGAACCGTAACGCTCATGATATTCTCAGGCAGGCGTTTTAGGGTAATGGCAACAGTAAACGATGCAATCCGCTGAATCATGACCTCCCACTCCCTCAACCTTGAACCGGCCCTGCACCCACTCAACCACCACAACCGCACGTTACAAGCCTACGTGCACCCCCCTGACTGGGTGAATCCTACCCCGGCTCACCGCTATGACCTGGTGGTGATTGGGGCCGGTACCGCTGGTTTGGTGGTGGCGGCAGGAGCAGCGGGCCTAGACCTGGGGCTGAAGGTGGCCCTGGTGGAAAAAAGTCTGATGGGCGGTGACTGTCTGAATGTGGGCTGCGTGCCCTCTAAGTGTGTGATTCGCTCCTCGCGAGTCGTCGCCGACATGCGCCAGGCCGCCCCTTTCGGCATTCAGCCACCGCCGCACATTGAAGTAGACTTCGCGGCTGTGATGGATCGGATGCGCCAGATTCGCGCCAACATCAGCCACCATGACTCAGTAGAGCGCTTCAGCAACCTAGGCATTGACGTATTTTTAGGCGAAGCCCACTTTATCGATGGCAAAACGGTACAGGTGGGAGAGCACCCCCTGCCGTTCAAGAAAGCCGTGATTGCCACCGGCGCTCGCGCCCATCGCCCCTCAATCCCAGGGCTGGCCGAGGCTGGATTTCTGACCAACGAAACCGTGTTTTCCCTCACTGAGCGGCCTCGCCGCCTAGCGGTGATTGGTGGCGGCCCCATCGGCTGTGAGCTGGCCCAAGCGTTTCATCGGCTGGGTAGCGAGGTAACGTTGCTGCATAACCACAGCCACTTGCTTAACCGCGAAGATGCCGATGCTGCTGAAATCGTGCAGCAGCAGTTGATTAAAGAGCAACTCAATTTGGTGTTGGATGGGACGCTAGAGCGGGTCGAAACGACCGCCACAGGCAAGCTGCTGCACTATAGCCAAAAGGGCTCGTCAGCCCCCCAAACGGTCGAGGTCGATGAGATCTTGGTCGGGGCCGGTCGAGTACCCAATGTCGATGGTTTAAACCTAGAAGCGGTCGGAGTCGAGTACGATCGTCGCCAAGGGGTAGTCGTTGACGATCATTTGCAAACCACCAATCCCCACATCTTTGCCGCTGGCGATATCTGCATGAACTGGAAGTTTACCCATGCCGCCGATGCCGCTGCCCGCATTGTGATTAAAAATGCCCTATTTTCTCCCTTTGGTCTGGGGCGTAGCCAGCTCAGCAACCTGGTGATGCCCTGGGTGACCTACACCGACCCTGAAATTGCCCATGTGGGGCTGTATGCCCACGAGGCCAAGCAGCAGGGTATTGAGACAGATATCATCAAAATCCCCTTTTCATCGGTGGATCGGGCCTTGGCGGATGGGGAAAGCGATGGGTTTTTGAAAATTCTCCACAAAAAAGGCTCTGACAAGATCCTAGGGGCCACCATCGTCGCCCGCCATGCCGGAGAGATGATTAGCGAGATTACGCTAGCTATGGTCACCGGGCAGGGGCTGAGCGCCATTAGCGGGGTGATTCATCCCTACCCCACCCAGGCGGAAGCGATCAAAAAGGCCGCTGATGCCTACCGCCGCACTCTGTTGACTCCGCGCACAAAGTCATTTCTAAAGTTTCTCACTAACATTAGTTAGCCTCGTCTCCCCATTGCTTCCCGCCATGACCTGGCAGGGCACCCAGGGAGTTCCACATGGACTAAACGGTCAGCCAACTATTCCTGATACCTGATACCTAATACCTGATACCCTCACACCTGACATCCTCTGTAACGGGGGGCTTACTGCTACCAGTCAGTACGAAGAACACTCTAAAACCCCAAATTCAGGTCTTCGGGATTGCGATCGCGCAGATCTTCAGGCCGCACTAGCCCTGGTTCCCGTTGATTTTGGGCATCCCGCATACTGTCCCCCAAGGGATCCGGTCGCTGTTGGGGCTGATTAGACGGTTCTGCCGGGGCGGTACCTGGGGCAACAGGGGCCTGGCCGGGTTCCGCTTGGTTGAGCACGATCGGAGGATTAGGATTGGGGTTAAAGGTCTCAAAGGTGATTGCTCGAATCAGCGGCGGATTTTGGCCGTCGGTGACCCTTAGGGTGATGGTGGTACTGCCTGAGGGGGGCAAGCGCACGGGCAACGTTCCTTGGGGGCCAACGCTGCCAGGGCTGGGTAAGATCTCTACCCTGGCCGTCGAGCCTGCTT
>SLIY01000166.1 GCA_007135385.1 Leptolyngbyaceae cyanobacterium CSSed165cm_216 | reverse complement strand
TTCGTAAATACCTGCCGGGGCAACCGATGGAAGAAACGGTGCTCAATTACCGCTCTTTGGGGCGGGGAGTGCTGTTTTGTGACACCGGGGCTTTTTCCCAAGGGGCAATCCAGTGGAGCCCGGTGAGCGAGTTTGGAGCGGAACTGGGCTTGATTCATGGTCAAGAGCGGCTACGGTTGGCCCAGGTGTTTCAGCGGCAGCCCCAAATCAGTTCCCTAACCTTGATTCGAGAGCATCTGCAAGGCAGTGCCCCAACCCAGCGACCTCCCCTGTCGGTGGATCAACTGATGGGCACCTGGAACGGCCAGGCGACGACTGTCTTTCCGGACCTGCAACCGGAGCAAACCATGAATAGCCAATTAGTGGTACAGCGGCTGGGGGGCGATCGCCCCCAGGGACCGGTCTTTGACCATCGCATTCAGCAAACCCTCAGCTTTGGCCAGAGTCCCCCGATTCAGACAGAAGCCCGCCAACGGGGTACCAGCCTCCAGTTTGACCAGGGAGAGCAGCCAGTGACCGTACTGTTGCTGCCGGATGGGGCCTCAGCCACCTTTCCCACGGCCATCCAACCGGGGAAGCCCTTCTTTTTAGAGGTGGGCTGGCTGATAGCCCCCGACCAGCGGCAACGGTTGATTCGTACCTATAATGCCCAGGGCACCTGGGTGAGTTTGACCCTAGTGATCGAACAAAAACAGACCTAGGTACTCCACGGCACGTTAGGCCAACCATTCCTGATGCCTGACACCTAAAACCTGACACCCTCAGTCAAGGTATTTATATGGCTGTCAGGCGGTCACTAGGCCATGCGTCGTCGCAATAGAGGTTGGATCAGGGCCAAGGCTACCCCACAAAAAACGATCAGCACCCCTAAGCTGGCCCCCAGGGTCACCCCAGCAAAGGGTGCCTGTAACACGACACTACCCAAGGTCCAGTCAGAGTGCAGATAGACGTAACGAATTGGTTCGATCGCATAGGTCAGTGGATTCAGACTAGCCACCACCTGTAGCCACTGGGGCATAAAGTCTAGGGGCACCAAAGCAGTGCTGGAAAACAGCAGGGGCAAGTTGGTGACAAAAATGACGGCAATTAACTCGATGTGGCCTGGCAGGGCAAAGGTCAGCCCCAAGCTCAGGGCCGTTACCCCCAACACCAGGGTCATCACGATCCCCAGCACCAGCACCAGACCGGGCAGGTTGGGAAACCCTGCCCCCAGCACGGCACTCAGGGCCAAAATGGCGGCAGTTTGCACCAGGCTAAGGGCGGCGATAAAGATAGCTGAAGCTACCACGATCGAGTAACGGGAGGCCAAAGGAGCCACCAAAAATCGGTTGAGGAAGCCAAACTCTCGGTCAAACATCACCGGCAGTCCAGCGTTCAGGGCTCCCCCAAAGGCTGTAAATACAATGATGCCGGCCCCCAAGAACTGGCCATAGTTACGGCTTTCACCAAACAACCCGGCCGGGACGTTTTGAAACAAGGCCCCAAACAGCACCAGCCAGATCAACGGCTGAATAATGCCAGCAATCAAGGTGGATGGGCGGCGCTGCAATTGAATAAACAGCCGTCGGGTCATCGCTAGGGTTTCTTGAATAAAGGCGGCAGAAAATAGACCCTGGGACTTTTGGGATGGATCGCCTAAGTTCGCTTTCCAATGACTTAAGTCGGCATTCTCTAGAGGTCTGGAGCCATTGCGGCCTGAAGTTGGGATAGTCGTACTCATGGGGGCTGCTCTCCTAACGTCCCTTCATAGCTTGTTTCTTTTCTTGTTTTAAATCCCGTTGACCAACAGCCGCCAGTTCCGCATCCATCAGGGTGCGACCGGTGGCGGCCAGGTAGACGTCATCTAGGCTAGGGCGCGACTGGGAAATACCAAAGACCGGTAATCCTGCTTCAGCTAGCGATCGCTGCACCGCTGCCAGGGCATCTGCCTGTCGTTCAACCACTAGATTCAAAGAGTTCCCCTGGGCCGGGTTAACAATCACATCTTGGACGAAGGGTAGATCCGCCAGCATCGCTTTAGCTTTGGCGGCTTCGTCGTCAGGGGTAAATTCGCGAATGCGCAGGGTGATGCGATCGCCGCCAATTTTGTCTTTCAAGTCGCTGGGGGTACCTGCGGCAATCACCCGGCCTTGATCAATGATCGCCACCCGGTCCGCCAGAGCATCCACCTCTTCCAGGTAGTGACTGGTAATTAAAACAGTGGTGCCAGCGGCTTTTAGCTGCCTCAGAAAGGACCACACCGCCGAGCGGGTTTCAATATCCAGCCCCACGGTAGGTTCATCCAACACCAACACATCCGGCTGGTGCAGCAGCCCAAGGGCTAAATCCAAGCGCTTTTTCAAGCCACCGGAATAGGCCCCAGTCTTTTGATCAGCCCAGTCCTGCAAATCCAGTAGGGAAAGCATTTGCTCAATCCGGCCCAGCGCCACTTGTTTGGGCATGTGGTAGATCGCCGCTTGCAGCTCCAGTAATTCTCGCCCAGTGAGCACCTTATCGAGGGCCACCTCCTGGGCAATGTAGCCTAAGTAACGGCGAGCTACCTGGGGCTGCTCTAGCACCGGAATACCCATCAGCTCAATCCGGCCACTATCAGGCACAGACAAGGTACATAGGCAGCGGATGGTAGTGGTTTTGCCCGCCCCGTTAGGTCCTAGTAGCCCAAAAATTTCCCCGGGCTGAATGGTCAGCGACACATCCTGGACAGCGATCACCGATCCATAGGACTTTCTCAGGTTTTCAATGGTAACTGCGGCAGCCATTCGGCAAACCTAACCCTAGAAACAACAGTTTGTAACTTTATTCTACAGAATATAGCTCGATAGGCTAGAGACCAGTAGCTTGGTCACGGGCCAGCTGTCTACGACCATGCTTGCTGATAACAGCATCATGTAGAGAATGGAGTACTTAAACAGGCTGCGAGCCAGGTCGCGATCGCCAGGCGCGTTGAGTAGTGCCCAGGCTTTACGCACAAAGACACCTCCCAGGAACAGAGCGATCGCGCCATAGACCACCCCAGTGGCTCCCAGGGGGTAGGTCATCATTAGGGTGAGGGGAACGAGCACCAGGGTGTAGTACCAGATTTGGCGGGCGGTGGCGGCATCGCCCACCACCACGGGCATCATCGGCACCTTGACTTTGGCGTAGTCGTCTTGAATTAGCATGGCCAGGCCCCAGAAGTGAGGCGGTGTCCAGATGAACACAATGCAGAAAAACAGCCAGGCGGCTAGGGGCAGATCTCCGGTAACAGCAGCCCAACCCACCAGGGGCGGGACAGCCCCAGCCGCACCCCCAATCACAATATTTTGGGGGGATGATCGTTTCAGCCAGTAGGTGTAGACCCCCACGTAAATGGCCAGACCCACCATGGCCATCACAGCGCTGAGCAGGTTAGCAAAGACCACCAGCAGGGTGAACGATAGGGCGGCCAGCACCCCAGCAAAGACCAGGGCGTCACGGATTTGGATGCGCCCCGAGGGAATCGGTCGATGGCGGGTGCGCTCCATGTCGTAGTCGATGTCGCGATCGTAAACACAGTTAATGGTCTGGGCGGAGGCTGCCGCCAGGGTGCCGCTGAGCAAGGTGACCATTAGCAGCACCGGGTCAACCTGGCCCTGGCCCGCCACCCACATGGCAGCGGCGGTTTCAATTAGCAAAAGAGGAATAATCCGGGGCTTTGTGAGCTGTACATAGCTCCGAATCACAGCCTTGAACGAGTCATGGTGCCGGGTGGCATCGTTCCAGGTGGTTGTTTGATTCATGCAGAGAAAATCCTAATCAGGTCTGGACGTAAAGACTGGGTGGAAAACGGTCACCGGTGACCGCTGTGACCTATGGAAATGGGGGTCGCCTTTGCTGAAGGAAACCCATGGCCGCCCCTGCCATGGGTAAACAAGTCAAGCGCTTTGGCCTGGGTCGGTCATGGGCTGGGGCCGGGGGCTGAGGCGATGGTCAAACACCGGTCCCTTGGAGCCATCGCGCCAAGCCAGCACTGTAAAGCTAACCAGGGTGCCCACCAGGGCTGCCCCCAGGGTGTGGTGCACCACCGTCAAGGGCTCCACCTGGAGCCTGAGACGAAAAGTGGCAATCCCCATCACCAACTGAAACACCAACAGCATGCTAGCCAGATTGCCCAGGCGGCGCAGCCGGTAGTCGAGGGCTGGGGTGCGCCATACGGTTAGGGTCAGGGCTAGTACAGCTGCGGTAGCGGGTACAACCCCCACCAGATGGGAATTCATCACCTGGCATAGTTCACGTAGGCCAAAGCATTGGTGGGCCGCCCAGCGGGAGCCAACCAGCCCTCCTAGTAGGCACTGGCCATACACCAGAGCTGTCGCGCCTGTGCCGATCCAAGGCAACGGGCCAACGGTACCGGTGGGCCGTTGGGGCAACAGTAGGGTCCCAATCGCCACCATGGCGCTAAAAAACAGCAGTGCTGCTCCCAAGTGGGCGGTGACAATGTCAAATCGCAACAGCTGGGTTACCGTCAAAGCCCCTAGCCCCCCTTGCAACCCAATCAGCGCTACGGACCCTACCGCTGCCCAAGGGAGCCACGCTGGTAGCTGACGCCGATACCATAGGCTGAGCCCTACCAGCCAGAGGGTACTTAACCCAATCAAGGCGGCATCCAGGCGGTGAAACCACTCTAGAAATACCTGTAAGTTCATTTGCTGCTGAGGCACTAACTGACCGTAGCAGAGGGGCCAGTCTGGACAGGCTAAGCCCGCATTCATCACTCGGGTGGCACTGCCCACGGCCATCAGGGCCAGGGTGGCTAAAGCGATTTTCCAAACCAGGCGGCGCACCCGATCCACAGGATAAACGGTCAAGTCTGGCGATCGCGCAGCGCCTCCTATGGAGTATCGCCGCCAACCGCTATCAGCACTAGACGATGAGAGCGATACAAAATTTTCAGCCATGTCGCCTCCATAAATGTGACCGCAATATGTGACCGCCAGCCTACTGTGAAGCTTTCGTAGCGCTTATCAAAGCTCGGCGACCAGTAGCTGCTTTAGATTTAGTAACATTGTGGTCGCTCAACCTCGGTACCAGCAAGCGTTGTTCCCTACTACTTTAGGGATGACAATCAGTCAACGGCCAAAGCTTTAGGCTTTTCTTCGGAATTTGCGGGCGTTTTCTTTGAGAAATGAATAATTGTTTTGATGTTACGGTTCTTAATATTGCCCAGTTTGGACAATACTCCGGGCAGTTTTTGATGACCAAAGGTAAAATTCGGGTTTCAGGCCTCTTACACAGTGACTTGGTCAACGAGAAATCAGTAGCCTCAGGGCTTAGGAAAGGGTCCGGACTATTGTCTGGAGTGCTGCGCTTGGACTCCAGCTGAGCGGGAATCGATTTGAACGTATGCGGCTAATGTATGCGGCTTTAGTGGGATTCCCCCAGAAACGGGAGTGTCAGCCGCTCGCTTCCAGCTTGGTAAATCACTCAGCTAGTACTGTCTGGCAGAAATAACCCACCCATTAAAAGCGGGTGCTACTGCCGACAGACTCGGTATTAGGTCAAGCCAGAACACCTCAATTCGGAGATCACCATGACCGATCAGCTTACGGTTAACCTGTCCCAAGGGTCCATACGTTTTGCCTTTACCCCCGAGGCGGCTAAGGCCCTGAAAGTCTCCCTCGAAGAGTTGATGGCTGAATTGAAAGTAGCCAGTGCCCCAGCCCAGGGGGGAGCTCGCCCTACCCCCAAGGCGGCTATGGAATATCGACACACTGGGGAAGTCTTCCTAGAGGTGTTTTGTAATCCCAACATCTGGTCGTCTCCCTTTGCGGCTCAAGCCCTGATTACCCTACGAGACGATCGCATGCGGATTACCACTGAAGTCGGTCTGCCCCAACTCTATGACGACATCAAGCTGTATCTAGAGCAGGTCTAGAATTACACCAAGTCCAGCTCGGGATCTGGAATTTTTCCACCGGCAGACCCCCAGGTCTGGACTTGAACTTAGCTTAGGGAGGTGCCCCCAAATAACTCCCCCCAAGAATGGCTTAGACTAGATCCAGTAAATTGTCATGTGTGATGATGATGTTACTCGATCAAGTCAAAGCCACCCTCAGGGATGCCGCCC
>SLIY01000263.1 GCA_007135385.1 Leptolyngbyaceae cyanobacterium CSSed165cm_216 | reverse complement strand
GTAAGGTACCGCATGAGGCGGCTGGTAACAGTCGTCCCAGATAGATAACCGCCCCCCCGGTGACGGGGGAACAGAACCCGGCTTATGTCCACCTCCCTCCCAATTTTTAGTTTGCCCTGAGGGTTGCCCGTGCCTGAGATTCATCCGTCACGCTTGCGAGACTTGCAGCGTTGCTTACAGCATCTAGGGCTACCGACGGGGACGACTGTCCAGTGGGAGCGCTTGGACCAAGCCTTGACTCACAAATCAGCGGATCCGAGCTATAACTACGAATCCCTTGAGTTCCTGGGCGATGCGGTGTTGCGACTGGGGGCTACCGAGTGTTTGCAAGGGATGTATCCCCAGGCATCGGTCGGGGAATTATCGGCCCTGCGGTCGGTGCTGATTAGCGATCGCGCCCTAGGGCAATTAGCCGATCAGCTGGGGCTGGGGGATTATTTGATCATGGCCAACCCGGCCAAGCCGGGGCCGCGGGTCATGGCCGATGCCCTAGAAGCCGTGGTGGCGGCCTTGTACCAGGAAACCCATTCCCTGGACCTAGTGCGCCCTTGGCTGGATCCTCACCTGCGGCGGTTAGCCACTGCCGTACAGCAAGATCCGACCCGACAAAACTATAAAGTGGCCGTCCAAGAACTGACCCAAGCCCACGCCCGCACCCTACCGGAATACCGGATCACCGAGGCCCGGGCCAGGCAGGATGGCTCCCATACCTATCAGGCCGAGGTCTGGTTCCAGGGACGCTGCTGGGGCAGGGGTCAAGCCTCGACCAAAAAACAGGCGGAACAGGCTGCTGCCGCCGTGGCCTACGGCGCTCTGATCCAGCACATTAAGCCCCATGCCTCCACTGCAACGGCCCGTTAATCTAGCCATCTTTGGGCTAGGGCGGTGGGGTTCCCAGCTATTGCGTAATTGTTTGGCCCTACCCCAGGCTAGGGTGGTGGCGATCGTCGACCCTGATCCCCAATCGCTGCAGCGGTGGGGTCAGCCAGGGACACTGCCAGCCACCGTCAGTTGCTACACCGACTGGCAACAAGCCATGGCCACCCCAGGGCTAGACGCGGCGGTGATTGCCACCCCCGCCAGTACCCACTACCGTTTAATCCGCACCGCCCTAGCGCACCGATACCATGTGCTTAGTACCAAACCCCTGACCCCAGAACCGGCGAGTAGCCAAGCCCTCTGCCACCTGGCGGCGGCCCAGGGGTGTCAGTTGGTGGTCGATCACACTTATTTATTTCATCCCGCCGTACAACGGGGGTACCAGATCTGCCAGCAGGGGCGACTGGGTCCCCTGCGCTATGCCCAAGCCAGCCGCACCCATCTTGGCCCCATTCGCGACGATGTAGATGTGTTGTGGGATCTCGCCATTCACGACTTGTCGATTTTATGGCGCTGGTTAGGGCGGTGGCCCACCAGGGTTACAGCCAGGGGTATGGGGTGGCTACAGCCTCAACCCCGGTTGGGATTTCCCATGGGACTGCGGGATGTGGGTTGGGTGCAGTTGACCTATGGTGACGGGTTCCAGGCCACGATCCACAGTAGTTGGGTTACCCCTGACAAGCAGCGGCGCCTGGTCTTGGTGGGGGAACGGGGCACCCTAGTGTTTGACGAGGTCCAATCCCAACCCGAGCTAACTCTATATTTAAGTGAGGGGGCAACTGCGCCACCGGTTGTTAGATCCCAGCCCAGTCAAGTCATCCCGTTAGCCTCGGTGGAACCCTTAAGTCAGCTCTGTTGCCACTTTCTGGCTTGTGCAACCAGCAACACCGCGTCAACCCTCTCGTCCGGTTGGTTAGGGACCGATTTGGTCTGCCTATTGCAGGCGATCAGCCAATCAGCCGACACGGGTCAATCCGTAGCCTTTACCCCCAGCAACTTCAACATCAGCCCCAGGGGGTAGATCGAATTCTCTCCCCAAGCGGATAGGTTCGATTAAAATTCCGCCTATGCTAGAGATAACCCTTGGGGTTAACACTACCCTGATTCCTACCAAATAAGCACGATTTCGATCTTGGTCTCTACAGGGCTGGCAGGCGGATCCAACGTACAGGTTTGATGAATCGATAATAAGCTTTCTTGGTTTCCCAGGTCCCTCGGGCTATAGATAGGGAATTTGTCGCCCTCACAGGACTGTCATCATGTACAAATTAATCTGGTTCGTAGTCGCCGCTGCAATCGGTATCAGCAGTGCGCCTTTTAGCGCGATCGCTAGTTCTCCCCCCGCACCTGACCAAGAATTGCCGATCGCTGAGGTTACTAGCCGCGATCGCCTCAGCCCCGAAAGCCTCAATCGGGTTGGCGAAGCGATGAATCGTCAGTTGAATGCCCCTGGGGATACCACCCCCACGATTACCGATGCGCTGCAATCCTCCTTCCTAGATGATCTGCTAGATGGTCTGCTGGATGAGCAAGGAGAGCTTAACTTACCCATGGGGCTAACCGTCTACGACGCCATGGGCACCACTTCGATTGGCGTTGGCACCGAGTTTTAGCCCGTCTCCCAGGTATACTGACCTGGGAGAGATACTAGGACACAAAACTTTGGGCGTCGATCTTCGGAGCTACGTATTTATAGACAGTTTGCAACCCCAGCATGCCGCCTATATGGGTACCGTATCGCTGGGGTTTTTGCCGCTACCGGGTGATGCCTCCCTGTGGATCGAAATTTCCCCCGGCATTGAAATCAACCGGATTTTAGACATTGGCCTCAAATCAGCGGTGGTCCGCCCCGGCAATCTGATTGTGGAAAGGCTGTATGGTCTGCTGGAAATTCACGCTAGTAACCAGGGAGAAGTACACGCGGCGGGCGGGGCAATGCTGGATGTCCTCGGGGTCAGCTATCGAGAACGGCTGAAGCCTCGGGTAATTTCTAGCCAGGTGATTCGCAACCTTGACCCGCACCATGTACAACTAATCAACCGCAACCGGCGAGGCAACATGATTGTGGCTGGCCAGACGCTTTATGTGTTTGAGGTAGAACCCGCCGCCTATGCCTCCTTAGCGGCCAACGAAGCCGAGAAAGCGGCCTTGATTAATATTCTGCAAATTAGCTCGGTAGGCAGCTTTGGTCGCCTCTACTTAGGGGGCGAAGAGCGGGATATTTTGGCGGCGCAGCAGGCTGTCATCGCCGCCATGGAATCGATCCCCGGGCGATCTACCCCATCACAACGTAACGAGTAACTAGAACGTCGGTGCAGCAACCCAGTTTTTAACCATACTGTCCCGGGGCCGTCCTCCCAGGGCAGACATCCAGTCTGCCTCTCCGCCTCACCCGCCCACCAACTCAAAACTCAAAACGTCCCTATCCCCACCCTCCCAGGAAACCTACGGTTATTCCCTGCATAGAGCAGCCATGACGAAGCTTGTGTTAAAGTCTGTTATGAAACGTAAAGAACTGTAAAGGCACTTTGCGTCCACATCTGTACTCCTTGCTAGGACAACTAAGACAACCTATGAAGACTCCGAACACAATTCGCATGGCCTTGGGTCTCATTTTGTTTGGTGCTGCCCCTGTAGCTATGGCCACATTGCCCCAATCGGCTATGGCTGACATGCATACTGCCCCTGAAGTCGAGCAGCCGATGGAAGCGGCGTCTGAGCCTGAGCCGGGTTACGAAAACCTCACCGCTGCTGAAGCGGCGCCCAGTATTGCTGAAATTGCGGCCAGCAGCGAAGACTTTTCTATTTTGACCGCTGCCATTGAAGCTGCTGGCTTAACTGAAGTACTAAGCAATAGTGACGCCTCCTTGACGGTATTTGCCCCCACCGATACAGCCTTCGAAGCCCTGCCCGATGGCACCGTTGATGCCCTGCTGCTGCCTGAAAATCAAGATCAGCTGACTCAATTGCTCACCTACCACGTGGTCGAAGGGGAAGTGTTTTCCACTGACCTGGCCTCCGGTAATGTTGATACCCTGGCGGGTGCTTCCATCACCGTCATGGTGGACGGTGAAGCGGTGACGATCAATCAGGCCAATGTAATCGCTGCAGATATTGAGGCCAGCAATGGGGTGATCCATGTGATTGATGCTGTATTGCTGCCCATGTAATTAGCCCGTGGATACAGCTAGTTAACGCTGTACAAATCGCTAAATTAGACAACAACCAGGGAGAGCGGGGTGCAAAGGTACCCCGCTTTTTTTCGTGAGCAGTGCATGGCAGCTTAGAACGAATACCTGGGGAGGGGATAGAGCCGCGTAGGCAGAGCCGCGCCCTTGGCGTTATCACGGTTCCTGATCGGATGAAGTACAGCAGGAACCTGGCTGAATCAGCGTCACCGGCATCTCTATGTACCTCACGCCAGCGAGAATCGCGTTATACACCCTCCCAATCTGAATTCACCACTTTGACAGGAATTCGCTGATCTAAGGAACTGGATGATTATTTGTCTAGGTGCTAAGTACCTGAGGTGAGCCCTAGCCATCAAGGGGAAAAGTTAAACATCTCTTCAGAATTATGTTACGTAACGCATTATTTCCCTGATTTTAGTCCAGCTTTAAACCAATCGCTTCACCCAATTCTTCAGGATCACCTTGGATTCGAGGAATAGAATTGCGATCGTATATCCTCTGTCAAACCAATTTTGCTAAATACTATCGGCAACGCTGTTACCCAGTTTCATCAATAGATGGTGACTTTAAACCGAAATCGCCCTAATCCAAATTAGTCATAAGGCCTTAAAACCCCAAATAGCAAGGGTTTTGGCCAGTAGTAAAGTTTACCTAAACAGTCGGCACGTCTGGGGCAGCTAGTGGCACTATAGAGATGTTGATGCTGTACTGCCTATAGTTCTTGATCCGATCCGCTTCTGGATGACTTCAATTCAGTTGATTGATTAAGTTAGCCAGCTTTAAGTCTGCCGTGTCACCCACTCAAAAGTTGTTTTTTTGGCTTAACCAAAAAAAACCAATCAAAATGTTGTCAAAGTTGAATGGCGATACCATCTCCAAACCACACTTTTTAGCTGCTAGAACATTCAACCTTTAGACTCAAGCAGCTACAACTGCTCATTTTGAATTTGCTCGAAACCGCTGCCCAATCAATTTAAGGGGCCCTTTCATGGACACCAACACCTTTGCCACCCTAGACGGTAACGAAGCCGTTGCCCGAGTGGCCTATCGCCTCAGTGAAGTTTGCGCCATCTATCCCATCACCCCGTCATCACCAATGGGGGAATGGGCCGATGCCTGGGCTTCCCTCAACCAGCCCAACATTTGGGGCACCGTGCCCTCGGTGGTGGAAATGGAAAGTGAGGCGGGGGCCGCCGGAGCCGTCCACGGGTCGCTACAGGCGGGGTCACTGACCACCACCTTTACGGCATCCCAGGGGTTGCTGCTGATGATCCCCAACCTCTACAAGATTGCTGGGGAGCTGACTGCGGCGGTGCTGCATGTGGCGGCCCGCTCCCTGGCAGCTCAGGGACTTTCGATCTTTGGCGACCATAGCGATGTGATGGCCACCCGGGCTACGGGCTGCGCCCTGCTCTGCTCTAACTCGGTGCAGGAAGCTCAGGATATGGCCGCGATCGCCATTCGCGCCAGCCTAGAATCCCGCATCCCTTGCCTGCACTTCTTCGATGGCTTTCGCACCTCCCACGAAGTGCAGAAGATTGAGCTGATCTCCGATCAGGTGCTGACGGACTTCGTACCCTTCGACCTGGTGCTAGACCATCGCCAGCGGGCACTAACGCCCGATCGCCCTTTCATTCGCGGCACCGCCCAAAACCCTGACGTCTATTTCCAGGGACGAGAGACGGTGAACCGCTACTACAACGCCTGCCCTGACATCGTGCAGCAGGCCATGGACGAGTTTGCCCAACTCACCGGTCGCCAGTACCGGCTATTTGAGTACCACGGTGCCCCCGACGCCGAGCGAGTGGTGGTGTTGATGGGGTCGGGGGCTGAAACCGTCCAAGAAACCGTGGATGCCCTAGTGGCCCAGGGGGAAAAGGTGGGGCTGCTGAAGGTGCGGTTGTATCGGCCCTTCGACAGCATGGCCTTTGTCAGGGCGTTGCCCCAGACAGTGCAGGCGATCGCCGTGCTCGATCGCACCAAAGAACCCGGCAGCCCTGGGGAACCCCTCTACCTGGATGTGGT
>SLIY01000168.1 GCA_007135385.1 Leptolyngbyaceae cyanobacterium CSSed165cm_216 | reverse complement strand
GCTTATGACCCAATCATCAAAAGGAATTCGCTGGGGGATACTAGGGATAGCGATGCCCGTTGTGGCAGGTCTTGCCGTTTGGCAAGGTTGGGCCTGGTGGAGTTGGGCCAGCAGCCCAGTGGTTCCCGTTGCTGAAGCTGCAGACGATACCCAGAGGGTACAAATTCAAATTCCTGCCGGTACGTCCGGCCAGCAAATTGGTGAGGATCTAGAAGCTGCTGGGCTGATTCGTTCCGCTTTGGCATGGCGGTTATGGTCCCGCTGGCAGAGCTTCCGCAACCCTGACACTGGCTTTCAGGCCGGCACCTACGCCCTCAGCCCGGACCAACCCATGATTGACATTGCCGATGCCATTCGCCAGGGGCAAGTGCTGCAAACCTCGTTTACCATTCCCGAGGGATGGAACCGACAGCAAATGGCCACCTATTTTGAGCAGCAGGGTTTCTTCTCCGCTGACGAGTTTTTAGCCGCCAGCGAACAGGTGCCGCGTCAAACTTTTCCCTGGCTGCCCGACGATATTCCCCACCTGGAGGGGTTTTTATTCCCAGACACCTACCAGTTACCAGCAGAAGGGGTGACCGTTGCCACTGTAATTAATGCCATGCTGCAACGGTTTGAATCGTCGGCACTCCCCATTTACCAGCCAGACAACCGGGCCAACCTATCGCTGTTGGACTGGGTAACCCTAGGCAGTATTGTAGAAAAAGAAGCCGTGGTCGCTGATGAGCGCGATGTAATTGCCGGGGTGTTTACTAACCGCTTAGAGCAAAATATTCCGTTGGGTGCAGATCCGACAGTGGAATACGGCCTCGGGATTGTGCAAACCCCAGAGCAGCCTTTGACCTGGGCCCAGGTGGGTACCCCCTCCCCTTACAATACCTACATTAATGCTGGGCTACCGCCAACTCCCATTGCCAGCCCCGGCCAAGCTAGCTTACAAGCCACTCTAACCCCAGCCGAGACGGACTACCTCTATTTTGTCGCCCGTTATGATGGCACCCATGTCTTTAGCCGTACTCTGACTGAACATGAGGCGGCCAGGGATGCAATCCGGGCCACGTTTGATAACTAGGGGTGGGTGGGGTTAGTCTTGCCAAGAGCTGGGGTAATTTAGAGGGTCAATCTAGATTATGCTAACTTGTAGGGCTTATGATTTTGCGATGTCCTTATCCACCTTGTTACAGCCTGATCTAGTTTTGGGTGGGAATATTCTCCACCTGTCGCCCGATGTGTTGGACCATTTCAATCTGCGGGGGCTGATTTTAGATGTTGACGATACCCTAGTGCCGCTACGCCAAGCGGAAACCGCTCCTGCCCTAGCCCAATGGATGGGGCAAATTAAGCGGGTGGCGTCAGTGTGGCTGGTGAGTAACAATGTCAATGCCAACCGGATTAGCCGCATTGCCGATCTGTTGGATGTGCCCTATTTAACCAGTGCTGGCAAGCCCTCCCGCCGCAAGTTGCAGCAAGCCTTAACCGCGATGGAATTACCGGTTAACCAGGTAGCCATGGTGGGCGATCGCCTGTTTACGGATGTATTGGCGGGCAATCGGATCGGTATGTTCACCATTTTGGTAGACCCCATGCCTTTAGCGAGTGAGGTGATTTATCCGTCTCCCCTGCGCTATTTAGAAGTGTCCATTTCTCAATATCTGGGAGTCACGTTAACGGCTGCAGACAATATTTCCAAGCCCGCTCCGTAGGTCCTGCCCTAGCATGAATACGACCACCTTCGCTGAGGGTCTCAGCCGCCGGGTTTAAGGTCTCGGGAAGAGTTGATCGGCTCGCACCCAATACTGTTCGGATAAATTAAATCAGCCGTTTTCAAGCTCTGAAAGCTTAATTTTCCGTCTCAGCTATTGCGATTTCTCTCAATAGTAAGCTTAACCGAACGGTATTGGGCTCGCACCCAGCTGTACTACGGTGATGGCTCGATTTAGGCGATCGCGCTCAAGACCGCCCAATCACTAAGTTTTGCAACCAAAGATGTCTTCTACTTGCAAAACATGTCAAGCCTTTACCGAGAGCAACGAAAGTCATTCAAAGGAAACATAAAGAAAAGATTACGTCTTCGAGGTTAGAAGAAAACGGCTGCGATAGTCTAAAAAGATAAACAAGGGTTACGCTTAATAAAGACCCTTCATTTAATAAATGTTTTTAGGGTACCGATTAATGTTGATCGGTACCCGACTTTTTTGCTTGCCTGGCGATGATCAGCGGTTAAGCCGGGCTGTGATCAGCTGATACCCTAGCCCTTGGCCAAGCTGATTATGGCAGGGTCCAGTAGCCAAGGGTTCAAGGTTAATCGGCCTTGTCCGTCTTGTCCTACACTAAAGAGCGGTAGCTATACTGCCCCTTGTACTGCTGGTAAAAGGCCTAGGTTGTGAGCGTAGCGTCTACGATTGTTGTCAAAATTGGTACATCTAGCTTAACCAGTACTGATGTAAGCCAGGTGGCGCTCTCGACCGTGGCCAATTTAGTTGAAACCCTCTGCACCCTTAGGCAGCAGGGGCATCACGTAGTGCTCGTCTCCTCTGGGGCGGTAGGAATTGGGGCTCGGCGGCTGAATCTGGTAGAGCGGCCCAAAACCATTGCCATGAAGCAGGCGGTGGCTGCCGTCGGCCAAGGGCGGCTGATGCGGATCTACGATGACCTTTTTTCGGTCCTGAGACAGCCGATTGCCCAGGTGCTCTTGACCCGCAGTGACTTGGCCCAGCGATCGCGCTACATCAACAGCTATCGCACCTTTCGCCAACTCCTACAGTTGGGGGTAATTCCAATCGTGAATGAAAACGATACGGTTGCCGTAGAAGAGCTTAAATTCGGCGATAACGATACCCTGTCAGCCCTGGTCGCCAGTTTAATTCGAGCCGACTGGCTGTTTTTACTCACCGATGTTGATCGCCTCTATTCCGCCGATCCGCGATCGAACCCTGAAGCTCAACCCATCCATACCATAGACAGCCTGGAAGACCTCACGGCCCTCAAGGCTGTTGCTGGAGGACAGGGCTCCCAGTGGGGCACGGGTGGCATGCTCACCAAGCTAGAAGCCGCACAAATTGCCACAACCGCCGGCATTCGGACGGTGATTACGGACGGTCGCCAGCCTGGTAATATTGTCAAAATCTTGGCAGGGGAGGCCATTGGCACCCAATTTGCTCCCCATCCTAAACCTAGTCAGGCCCGTAAACACTGGATTGCCACTGGCCCTGCCCCAGCCGGGCGGCTTTACCTCGATGCTGGCGCTGTGCAAGCCATCACTAGCGCCGGCAAGTCTTTGCTGGCTGCGGGCATTACCCATGTGGAAGGAAACTTTCAGCCCCAGGATACGGTGGTACTGTGTACTCCCGACCAGCAGGACGTTGCTCGAGGGATTGTCAACTACGGCGACCAGGACCTGCGCCAAATTCTAGGTCGCCAATCCCACGAGATTCCGGAAATTTTGGGCTATGGCAGCGCCACTGTGGTGCATCGAGATAACTTGGCCCTCTCCCAAACCAGTACCTGCTAGTACTCTGCGGCGGAAGTAACCCGCCTGTTTGCTAAGGCGGAAACCCTTGTGTGTCCTGGAATTCCTTTTCGTTCTTCTGTCTTCGTTCTTCTGCCTTGCGGTATTAGTAGGCACCTCTACGGTCGACCAAGACCAGAAACGTTTTTAGAATCACCTGCAGGTCGTACCAGGGGGACCAAACCGACTGGTAGTGCAAATCTAGTCTGACAATTTCCTCAAAGTCTTTAATGGCCGAGCGCCCACTCACCTGCCACTGCCCTGTAAGCCCCGGCTTAACATCTAGTCGTTGCCAGTGATGGGGACGATAGCGAGAAATCTCATCCTCAGTAGGGGGGCGGGTCCCCACCAAACTCATATCCCCCTTCAGCACATTCCAAAATTGTGGAAATTCATCCAGGCTGGTTTTACGCAGGAACTGCCCTACCCGGGTAATTCGCGGGTCAAACTCGTTTTTAAAGATCAGCCCTTGGGCTTGATTCACCACCATTGGCTTCAAGGCATCGGCATTTTGCACCATGGAGCGAAACTTCCAAATGGTAAATGGTTTCCCTTTCAGTCCATAGCGCATTTGGGAATAAAAAATAGGACCCGGGCTATTCAGTCGAATGGCGATCGCAATTGGCACGATCAAAAATGCCAAAACAAACAAACCGATCAAAGCCCCGGCAATATCAATGGTCCGTTTGACGAAGCATTTAGCAGATGGGTGAATCCTAGACACCGGGCTATCGGTGACTCCACCTTGAGGAAAAGATAGCATGGTAGACCCTGTTGACGAGATGCGTGTGCAGTTAACGATAGACAGGAATAACAAGGGGAGCGACCGACTCAAGTTCAAACTGAACCAAGTCCAAGTCCAGACCCAGAGTCCTGCCTGCGGGAAAACTCCAGATCCCGAGCTGGGCTTGGCATGGAGGAGTCTTTACGAATAGTTACAGTTTACATGTCTTCAAGTAACCCGTTGTAACTTTTGACACCTCAGCAAATACCGTAAGGGCTCACAATATACACTGAAATCCCTAGGGGACGCCACGGGATAAAGGGCTCTCCAGGATTGACTCGGCAAATCTTCGAGTATTATTCATCTATGTGAAGTTACTGTGAAGGCTGACCCAAATTAGAATTCCTGCTCAGGGTCGCGTTTGAGACCGGACATGGCCGGGGTAACCGGCAAATTTGAGCTAATTTCGTCAGGTTCAGCAACAGATATTAAGATAAAACCTACGGCATATGCACACTGCGATGGGGATTGGGCATTCATGGTCATGGCAGACAAGATGACCAATGATTGGTTGTCACGCTTGCAGCAAGATTATCCCGACCAGTCATTAGCAATCTGCCAAAGTGTTGTCTGCTGGCTCTTGGGGGCTAATCCAGAACGGCTTGATACCTTGTCAGCAGATGACCTGGCCATTCTCAGTAAAGCGATTGACTACCGCTATCGCATCTTGCAACAGCGGTACTGGCAAGTTAGCCCAGAACAAGGCTACCGACGGCTGGTCAAACGCCTCAGTGGCCTATTTTTGGTACGCAATAAAATTCGCACCTGGATTTCCCTTAGCCGCGATCGCCAGCGAACAGTGGTAGATGTGGTGCAAGAAGTGATTCAGGAGATGATGCGCTGCGATCGCCATCTGACCCAGCAACTTCACTGGATTGCCACTTGCACCGATAATTCTAGACTGCGCAACCTACTGATGTTGGCCAGTGTGGAAGAATACTGCCTGCGCCCTATCCGTAACCAGCCACTCATTACTTACCGCTTTGTCAACTATCTACGCCGCAGCCAAAAGGGCGGCATGACCCAAGTACCCACTGGCGAGTTAATTCGTCTAGTGTCCGATGAAATTGCCCCTGAGGACTCAGATGATACCCTCAGCTTAATGGATATAGAAGCCTGGAGTCGCTATCAGGATGAACAGCAAGAGCTAGAGCAGCAATCTCTGCGGCAACAGGTCAAGACATCGTTTATGGGCTACCTTAATCGTCACTTAGACGACACTGCCGTGCGATGGCTTGAGCTGCACTTGAAGGGGTTTTCCCAGGATCAGATTGCCCAGATGTTAGATCTACCCGTGCAGCAGGTCTATCGCCTACGGGAAAAAATAAGTTACCACGCTCTGAAAATTTTTGCCCTCAGAGAGCAACCCACCACCGTGCTGCAGTGGCTGAAAACCTCTTTACGGGAGCACAATTTTGGCTTGTCTCCCACCCAGTGGCAGCAGTTTTGGCAACCGTTAACGGCCGAGCAGCAATCTATTTTACAGGGCTACAAGGCCGGGCAATCCACCGAGGAAATTGCCCAGCAACTGGCCCTCAAAACCCGGCAGGTGCAAAGCCAGTGGGTACAACTGTATTTAGCGGCCCAGGAACTACGCAGCCAGGGCATGGACAGCCCTAAACAGTAGTGACGTGAAAGAGTAGTGGCATGAATAGAACAGGGGACATAGGATAGAGATAACTTTTTACCACCCACGATTGATGTCTCAGTCAGATGCCCTAGATCCGTCTAACAGGCTAGCATCCCTGGATGTCCGTAGTGGCGATCCGGCCATTGATAGCCGACTGAACATTCCTCAAATGTTGACCTTGGT
>SLIY01000325.1 GCA_007135385.1 Leptolyngbyaceae cyanobacterium CSSed165cm_216 | reverse complement strand
GTTGTGTTAGAAAGTTGGATTTATTACGGGGCAGTTGAGGTTTTTCGTATCGCAGACTACACTTGCTTCTATTCACTACCCCTAATATCCACTCTGAAGGTCTAAGCGCACTATTTTGGGTAGCGAAAATCCTCTTTTAATTGAGTCAGGAGCGAGATTGAATGGTACCTCGATTTAACCGACGTAAGTTTTTGGTGTATGGGACGGCCACCCTAGGCACCTCTATGCTGTTGAAAGCCTGTGGAACTCCCACCGATACAGCGACAGATGCTGAGGCAAATGGCGATTCTCCGGCAGCCGCTAATGGTAATGGTGACACCATTAAAGTAGGTATTCTCCACTCCTTAAGTGGCACCATGGCTATCAGTGAGACCACAGTGGTTGACGCAGAGCAACTGGCTATCAAAGAAATTAACGAGGCTGGGGGTGTACTGGGTCGGCAAATCGAGGCGGTGGTCGAAGACGGCGCTTCTGATTGGCCCACCTTTGCCGAAAGGGCTGAAAAGCTGATCGACCAGGACCAAGTGGCCGTGGTATTTGGCTGCTGGACATCTGCCAGCCGTAAAGCAGTCCTCCCCGTCTTTGAATCTAAGAACCACATGTTGTGGTACCCGGTGCAGTATGAAGGCCAAGAGTGCTCCCAGAATATCTTCTACACCGGGGCCGCCCCCAACCAGCAAATCGAGCCTGCTGTAGACTGGCTGCTGGAAAATAAAGGTGATGAGTTCTTCCTGGTCGGGTCTGATTACGTTTTTCCCCGCACCGCCAATACCATCATCAAAGAGCAACTTGAGGCTCGGGGTGGCACCACCGTGGGTGAAGACTACCTGCCCTTGGGCAATACCGAAGTTACCCCAATCATCACCCGCATTCGTGCCGCCTTGCCCGACGGCGGTGTGATTTTCAACAGCCTCAACGGCGACAGCAACGTCGCTTTCTTTAAGCAGTTGCAAGGGGCTGGCATGGATCCTGATATGTATCCTGTGATGTCGGTGAGCTTGGCGGAAGAAGAGGTGCGGCAAATTGGGCCTGAGTTCCTGGTGGGCCATTTGGCCTCTTGGAACTACTTCCAGACCGTAGACACCCCTGAAAACGAGCGCTGGGTGGCAGCCTTTAAGGAAGAGTATGGCGACGATCGCGTCACCAATGACCCGATGGAAGCTGCTTACATTATGGTTTATCTGTGGAAGCAGGCGGTTGAAGCCGCAGGTACCTTTGATATTCCTGAAGTGCGGACTGCGGCTTATGGTCAAACCATGGATGCTCCAGAGGGGCCTGTGACCATGAACGTCAACCATCACCTGTCTAAGACCGTGCGCATCGGTGAGGTGATGGAAGATGGCATGTTTGATATCCTCTGGGAAACCGATGGTCCCATCGATCCTGAACCCTGGAACCAGTTTGTGCCGGAAACCACTGGTTTTGCCTGTGACTGGTCTGACCCTGAAAGAGGGGAGCGGTTTGAAATCTAGATCGCTCTTGGCTTTAGCCTAGCGGAATGGAGCGGGCTGATGGCGAGGGCGCAGTTATCTGAGTCCTCGCCATTATATTTTCAAGGTTAGCGCCCCAGCCGTGAGGGTCATCATTGGGGTGATTTTGGCTGGATGTACTGCGTTTGATAGAACGTTTTCAGTCTGTTGTCTCTAGAGCGGTAAAAGCGGTGTTAGAAGGCTTAATTGGCGGCCTATTCAACGGCGTCAGCATTGGTGCGGTGCTGTTGATTGTGGCCTTGGGGTTAGCCATTGTGTTTGGGCTGATGGGGGTAATTAACTTAGCCCACGGCGAGTTGATGATGTTTGGGGCGTACACCACCTTTGTGGTACAAAACGCCGCCCGAGAGATTGGTGGCATTGCTCCGGATATTTTTATTTTTGTGGCCCTACCCATGGCCTTTTTAGTGTCTGCGGCGTTGGGTCTATTGCTTGAGCGCAGTGTGATCCGCTACCTTTATGGTCGACCGTTGGAGACCCTGCTGGCCACCTGGGGGGTGAGCCTGATTTTGCGGCAGTTTGTCCGTAGCGTCAATTGGCCGATCGCGATTGGCTTAGGCATTTTTGCTGTGCTGTTTGGGGTAGGGCGTTGGCTGCTCAACCACTACACCGACTGGGATCGAATCAGCCAATGGGCCAATCCGATCTTTGTGGGCCTATCTGCTGCGATCGCCCTGGTGGCTGGCCTATGGGTTCAGAATGCTGGCAGCAACCAGTTTACCCGGGCCTGGTTCAGCACCCGCAACGTGGATGTGGCCACCCCCAACTGGCTGCGGGGTGGGGTCACTGTAGGTACGTCCTTGCAATTTCCCTACGCTCGCCTATTCATCATTGCCCTGACCATTCTTTGTGTGATTGCCGTGTACTGGTTTCTCAACGGCACGGCCTGGGGCTTGCGGATTCGATCCGTCACCCAGAATCGAGGCATGAGTGCCTGCCTGGGGATTCCCACCGATCGGGTTGATGCCTTGACCTTTGCCCTCGGTTCTGGCTTAGCCGGTATCGCAGGCGTTGCGGTCACCCTATTGGGGTCAGTAGGTCCCAACCTGGGGGTTAACTACATCGTCGATGCCTTTATGGTGGTGGTGGTCGGTGGCGTGGGTAAATTGATGGGCAGTATTGTGGCGGCCCTGATTATTGGTATTGCTGTTTATTTGGTCGGCTCTGGCACCCTGGCCTTGCTGTTCCCGCCCACGGAAGTATTCCAGCCCTTGATCGACTTCTTTAATTTCTTTGCCACCACTAGCATGGCCAAAGTGATGGTATTTGCGCTGATTATTTTGTTCTTGCAGGTGCGGCCCGCTGGGCTGTTCCCCCCTAAAGGTCGTTCGGTGGAGCTATAGCTAATGACAACAGATGCAACCATACAGCCCCGCCGCGTTGTCAAGGCCAGCCAAAAGCGCAAGCTGATCATCGAAGCCATTGTAGTCATTGCGATCGCCCTGATTTTGGTCTTCGTGGTGCCGATGTTTTTGTCTGGCTTTAGGCAAAACCTGCTAGGGCGGTTTTTAGCGTTGGCTATTGTGGCTCTGGGGATTGACCTGATTTGGGGCTTTACCGGGCTACTCAGTCTAGGACACGGTATCTTTTTTGCCCTCGGGGGCTACGCCTTTGCCATGTTTCTGCAGCTTAACTCGCTGCCAGAAGGACAAATTCCCAACTTCTTTAGCCTCTATGGGGTGAGTGACCTGCCCTGGTTTTGGGAACCGTTTTATTCGTTTCCGTTTACCTTGGTCGCCACTTTTATGATCCCGGCGATTGTAGCTGGCCTCTTGGGTTACATGGTCTTCCGCAACCGGATTCGCGGTGTCTATTTTTCGATTTTGACCCAAGCGGCCTTAGTGGTGTTTTTCAACTTTTTCAATGGTCAGCAACAGCTGATCAATGGCACCAATGGCCTCAGTACCACCACCACAATCTTTATGGGGCAGCAGGTGGGCGGTGCTGACATGCGCAGCTTTTTCTATATCCTCACCGTCGTCTTTTTGGTGTTGATGTATGCCCTCTGTCGCTGGCTGACCAGTGGTCGGTTTGGGCGGTTGCTGGTGGCCATCCGTGATGACGAAAATCGGGTACGGTTTTCAGGTTACGACCCCACCGCCTTTAAGGTGCTGGTGTTCGCTGTCTCTGGGGCGATCGCCGGGATCGCTGGAGCCCTCTATACGGTCCAGTCAGGAATTATTTCGCCCCAGGCTATGGATATTGCCTTTTCCATTGAAATGGTGATTTGGGTGGCCGTGGGGGGACGGGGCACCCTAATAGGAGCCATTTTGGGGGCTGTGCTGGTGAACATGGCGCGCAGCCTTCTGGGCGAACGCTTTCCTGACGTTTGGATGTTCTTTCAGGGGGCGCTGTTCTTAATTGTGGTGACCATGTTGCCGAATGGCATTATTGGCTGGGCTCGTCGTCAGTTTGGCCCTCAGGTGAGCAAAGCCCTTGGCATTGCCCCCACCCACCTGCCCTATCTCGATGACCCCCCTGAATCTGAATCCGAACCCCTGGCTGACACCCCCGAATTCGCCGAAAAGTAGGGTGCATTTGCAAAGCCATGCACCAAGGCGTTGTCTAGATATCACCCACCCACCCCAGCGCAACAGCTCCCTATCAGTCCCCTCGGACAATGGTGGGCATTGCCCACCCTACGCATCCACCCGTCTACCCTGTCACCCATCCACCCATGAGCACCAAAGTCCTCGATATTCAAAATGTTACTGTCAGCTTTGATGGCTTCAAAGCCCTTAGTAACCTCAACTTCTCCATGGACGAGGGAGAGCTACGGGTGATCATTGGTCCCAATGGGGCTGGTAAAACCACCTTTCTTGATGTGATCACCGGTAAAACCAAGCCAACGGCAGGAGCCGCATACTTTAAAGGCCAAGACCTACGGAAATATAAAGAGCATGAAATTGCCCGTCTTGGTATTGGTCGCAAGTTTCAAACCCCTCGGGTATACCTCAACCTTACTCCCCGAGAAAATTTGGATTTGTCCTGTAACCGGACAAAAACGATTTTTCCTACCCTGTTCAAAAAGCCCCCCACCGCCGAGAAGCGCACCGTCGGTGGCCTACTAGAAACCATTGGTCTAGATCACAAGGCTGACATCCCTGCTGCCCTGCTCTCCCATGGGGAAAAGCAGTGGCTAGAAATTGGCATGCTAGTGGCCCAATCCCCCGACCTGCTCCTGGTGGATGAGCCCGTGGCCGGGCTGACAGACGAAGAAACTGAGCAAACCGGTAACCTGCTGATGTCCCTGGCCGAAAGCCACTCCATTGTGGTGATCGAGCACGATATGGAATTCGTCCGCCAGATTGCTCGCCAGGTGACCGTGCTGCACCAGGGTACCGTGCTATGCGAAGGCACCATGGATCAGATCCAAAACGATCCTAAGGTGATCGAAGTTTACCTAGGTAAAGAAACCAACCTTACCCCCGAGCAAATGCTGCTACTGCGCATTGCTGCCACCATGGCCTGGGCCGATGATAACTTCGCCGAAGTCCAGCAGCAGGTGATTCTCGATCGCCTTAGCCGCAAGTTTGCCCACGACCCTGAGGAGCAAGCCAGTCTGCAGGAAGACCTGAAAAATCTGCTAGCCAAAAATATTCCCCTGGAAGAGTTGGTACCCCAGTTGACGACTCCCGCCCAGCAGGAACAAGCCCTGATGCTGAGTTTCGAGGTGATTAGTTCCAATCAAATCAACGAAACCGAAGCCGTCGTTTACCAAAACCTGCTGAATTTGTTGGATCTACCCCCAGACACCGTTCGCCGCCTAGAAGCTGCCGCCCTAGAGGAACTGGCCGCTAGGGGGTAAGTTTTGAGTTTTGAATTTTGAATTCAGACCCAAGCTGAACCCCTAAAAACTTAACTCAAAACTCAACACTAAGAACTAAGAACTCAAAACTCCAAAACCCCCATCCTCCCCATCTCCCCCACTACCATGACCACTACCCTCCCCTCCCCCACCCGCCAAGACCCTGCCACTGCTCCCATGATCGACATTGCGGGGCTCAACTTTTACTATGGCGAAAGCCACATTTTACGGGACGTCAGCTTGACAGTCCCCCGAGGGCAAATGGTCTGTCTGATTGGTCGCAATGGGGTGGGCAAGACCACACTGTTAAAAACTATTATGGGAGTCCTGCGTTCCCGGACTGGAACGATTCGATTTGAGGGGCAGGTAATCAATAGTTTTACCCCTGATCGTCGGGCTCGGTTAGGGATTGGCTATGTGCCCCAGGGGCGAGAGGTGATTCCTCGCCTGACGGTGCGAGAGAATTTGCTGGTTGGCCAAGAAGCGCTGGGTAATCGTGGCAAAGCCCGCAAAGAAGTGCCGGAGTCGATCTATGAGCTGTTTCCAGTGCTCAGGGATATGCTGGACCGGATGGGGGGCGACCTGAGTGGTGGGCAGCAGCAACAACTGGCGATCGCGCGCGCGATCATGGGCCAACCCAAACTGCTGGTGTTGGACGAACCCACAGAAGGGATTCAGCCCTCGATCATTCTAGACATTGAGGCAGCGGTCAAAAAAATTGTCAAGACCACTGGCATTTCGGTGCTGTTGGTCGAACAGCACCTACATTTTGTGCGCCAGGCTGACTATTACTACGCTATGCAGCGGGGCAGTATTGTGGCTAACGGTC
>SLIY01000345.1 GCA_007135385.1 Leptolyngbyaceae cyanobacterium CSSed165cm_216 | reverse complement strand
TCAAGCTCTGGGCATCGGTGACGTGCCATTCCATAGCCAAGGAAGAATTAGATTTAATGAATGGTTGAATGGGCCAAGTTTAGCCATGTCTGCCATGCAGCGCAACTGGATCAGTCCGGCCTTAGCCGATACCATGGGCACACAGCACGATTCCAGCGTCCATTACGCTTGAATCCCATTATGATCATTGTGTTGAGGGGTAACAGCTGCTTAAGATAAGTAGTACAAATGACCCATTCTTTTAGCCTTCGGATTGTGACTGCTGCTATGGAGTTTGCCAGCCCAGATGATATGCAAACCTTCTTGTGCCGATGGCTTGAAGATCATGGTCACAATGTCTATCGCCAGGTTCCCCATCCCGAAGGCGGGAAAATTGACATTTTGACCCAAGACTATGCGATTGATTGCCAAGACAGGCTCACTCAAACTGCCCTATGGACGGCTGTAGACACGATCCAACAGACCATGGGCCATTTTCCTGATCAACGCTGGGTGATTGCTGGCCTCACCCCTGACTCTAGCCAGGAAGAAGCCTATCAAGTGGCTGAGCAGGTAAAAGCAACTGGGATTGAGGTGTGGTTTGTCGATCAAATCTCCCCGTTCATCGACTACTACGATCGGCTGGCTGGCAAAGTCGTCGAGACGGCTCATCCACCTCGGGTTAATCGCCGCAACCCTCTAGCGGGGGTGGCCATTGCCCTGGGGATGGCGGCAATCCTTAGCTTTAGCTTTTGGGTGGCCTATCGGATCTTAGATCGCCACCAGTTTCAAGTGACGACCGAAAATCAGGAAAGTCAAGCTTGGGAGCAGCTGCATGCCGCCGTGGAGGTCTGGGACACCAATACGGCCCTCAGCAGCTTAGAGCAGCTAGCCCAAAGCCGTAACCCCTGCACTGCTAGCTTTGCAGACCGCTTTCAGACTGCCCTCCGCCAACGGGGGCAGGATGGGTTTCGTGACATTAACCCGATCAAGCGAGCCCTTAACCAGCAGGAGGGCTGTCGCCTGGACATGCGTGACTATGAATTTTCCCAGTAACCCCTACCGATAACCCCTAGCCCACGACCAAACTAAAGATGAGTGGAAAACCATACTGACCTCGATTAGGATTACCGTAAATCTAGATGTTAGGGGGCGCTATGGGTTTAGGCTAGGACATGGTCGAGAGTATGGGCAAGGTGATGGAATAGGCTTAAAGGTGTGGTCTGAGAAACGGCATGACTGATATTTTAGTCATTGAACATGACGCCAGCACTGAGCAGTTTTTAGTCAGCGCTTTACAGCAACAGGGGTATAGCGTCATCACCGCCCGCAACGGTGCTGAAGGGTTGGGTTTGGCAGAGCAACTCCTACCAGGGGTGATCATCTGTGATTGGAGTATCCCTGGGGAAGTGGATGGTCTCGCCATTTGCCAGGCTTTGAAACATCACCCGGTGTTGTCCACCACCTCCTTGTTGTTGCTGACTACTCGTTATAGTACAGCCGATCGAGTCAAAGGCCTGGAAATGGGGGCTGATGACCTGCTGTCTAAGCCGGTGGACATTAATGAGCTGAATGCTCGAGTGCGGGCTGGGCTGCGTTTATACCAACTCACCCAGGACTTACGGCGGCAAAAGCAGCGCATGGAAGCCGAACTGGCTGAGGCAGAAACCTACGTGCGATCGCTGCTTCCCCCTGATCAAGCCGGTAAGGTGCCGATTCAATCACGATTTTTGCCCTCCCAGCAGTTGGGGGGCGACTGTTACGACTACTACTGGTTAGATCCTGACTATTTGGTCATGTATCTGCTGGATGTGTCTGGCCATGGGCTGGGGTCAGCCCTGTTGTCGACGTCGGTGCTGAATGTGCTGCGATCGCAGTCATTGCCCGACGTTAGCTTTTATCGTCCTGAGAAGGTGCTCAAGGCCCTGAATGAAACCTTCCAGATGAGCGATCAAAACCAGAAATACTTCACTATTTGGTACGGTGTGCTGAACTGCGCTAACCGCCAACTGCTCTATGCTAGCGCTGGTCATCCCCCGGCGGTACTCGTATCGATGCAGGGGAATCAAGTCAGCACCACTCGCCTGCGGACACCGGGACTGCCGGTGGGCATGCTACCTGACACTAACTACCAATGGCAGCGATGCCATCTGCCCCCCGGCAGTAGTCTTTATGTGTTTAGTGATGGCCTTTATGAGGTGCTGCAACGTGACCAGCAGTACTTTGGTCTAGATGCCTTTGTCGATCTGCTGGCTGTGGCTAAACGGGAAAAAAGCATTGACCACATTTTGCAGTCGGTGATTCAACGCCAAGCCAGCACCGTAGCCAGCGACGATATGTCGTTGATGATGATCACGTTAGACTGATACCCCAGACTGATACCCCTGGGGAGTGTTCAGAATGTTGTGCTCAATCAGGCTAGAACCCTTGATTTCTCGTTCCCAGAACTGGGATTTACACAAAAATCAGGACGCTCCCACCCCTGAGCTGGCTACCCCTATTTTTCGGTATTTACCTCCCCCAGTACAGCCAGCTCAAACGCCTGCTGGTCGTCATAGATGTCAAATACTTGGTCCATATTCGTGAGCTCAAACAGCATGCGCACCTGGTCATTGGTGGAGCATAGGTATAATTGACGGTTCATGCCACGTACTTTTTTCAGCAACACCACGAGGGTACCTAGGCCTGAACTATCCACAAAAGTGATGTTATGCAAATTAATCAGCAAAACATTTGCACCGTCGTCCAGTAACTGGTCTGCTTTTTGGCGAAATTCTTCGGCCTTGGTGCTATCCAGAATACCTTCAGGTTCCACAACTGCGAGATTAATGCTCATTGCTCAACTACTTAAACCTTGCACAACAATGGCTTCAAGACAAGCGTGGCGGATGGGGCCAACGCTACATTCACTATACTGGCCTGGCACGTTTCATTCGGCTGCTTCTAAAACTTGAAACAGCCATTGAACTTGAAACAGCCATGCTGCTAGCTCCAGACTTGTTTTAGATCTTCGCTGAGTCACCGTCTAAGTCCGGAAACCTTTGGACCAGTTCATGATTACGGCTGGTAAATGGCGCAGGGCAGGCGATCGCGATCGATTTCCACCACTAGATTGACATGCTGGCGATCGCCCTTGAGAGCCGCTAGAAATAGCTCTGGATGCAGCGATCGCCAGAAATAGTCCACAAAGGCATCAATGGTGGCATCGCTCATACCGGCTTTGCCCTGGGCTTTCATCTGGTGTTCAGCCTGTCGCCGCCAAGCCTTACTAATGCGATAGTCTTCAGGGCAAAGCACCATCAGCCTATCCAGGCGATCCCATAGGGGTAGGTAGTGGGCCAACTGGGCGTTGATATCGCGGGCAAACTGTCGATCAGCGTCGGTACAAATCGGCTCTGGCGCTTGGTCAAACAGCTCTGGTGGCAGGGGTCGCGCCCCCAAGAACCAACCCTCAAATAGCAAAATATCGACCCCCTGTACTGGCTCTGGATCGGTCTGGTCCCCTTCGCCCCCGTGGCGAGATTTATCAAACCGAGGCAGATAAACAGTCTGATCTGGGGTAGCCTGTCGCACTTGGTCAAGGGTGGCTATGCCTAGATCAATGTCATGGGTTCCCGGTGGGCCACGCCAGCGCAACCGAGGATCAACTTGGCGCAGGTGCAGGCGATCACGGTAGGTTTTGTATAAGTCATCAATGGACAGGCCAGCGGTGCGGTACCCCATCACCCCCAATATCCCTTGCAGAATTAGGGTTAGGGTAGTTTTACCCGTCCCCTGTACCCCCAGCACCCCCTGAATTAGCGGCCTATGGAGTTGTTCTCGGGCCATTGTGAGGGTATGGGCCAGGGGTAGCCACAGTTGCCAGTACAACGGTAGGTAGTCCGCCAGGGGCCGAGGAGGTAGGGGCAGGGTGGGATGCAATGGAGCGATCGCTCGTAACCAACCGGCCCGTTCCTTCAGGCGGGGGCCGACATTGCCCTGATCAATTCCCCAGGCCTGGGCTCGCTGGCGATCTGACAGTTCCCATTGAATCAGCTGTTGCCATTGCTGATCTGACAGCGGGGTGTTACCCAACAGAGGCAGCAGCAGATCAACATCTAGGGCATTTACCATAGCACCTCAAGAATTACTCAGTTGAAAGAACAGGCTACCCGTTTGCACCTGCTGGGTGCGACCATAGCGGGCCAGCGTCATCTGTTGAAGATGCTTAAGGCCCGGTTGGGCCGCCGCTTGCCATAGCCGAAACTGGGGCATGTGTTGACCTAGGCTACTCTGCACTTGAGGCCAATTGATATGAATATACCCATGGTTGGGCTGACGAAACTGCTCTGTCAGTAACCACCAGTCTGGGTACTGGGCGGCTGCTTGGCTGCGGCTCAGGAGGGTGTCTAAGGCATCGGCAGAGGTGGCGATCGCCCCATAGGCTCCCACATCGGCCTGTAAACCAGCGACTTCTGTCGTCACTGCTAAGGGCTGTCCAGACCGCCGACCCTGGCGATTTAGGGATAGCCGGGTCCACACCGTTGTCGGCTGTCCTTGAATCTCTACCGTCCCAACCCCCAACCCCTGCTGGCGGACTAACTCGCTCAAGCGTTGCACAGCAGTGGTCATCAACTCCCCTTGGGGACGAAGCAGAAACCAGTCTGGGGTAGTTGCCCCCGAAGATGTATCCACCCCTAAGGCATAGTTCTGGGCCGCCCCAGCCAAGATCGCCGCTGCCGCCCCTGGGCCAAACGTTTGGTCAACCATAGTCTGCACCAGCATTATCCCCATATCTGGGAAGAGGGTTTCTAGGAAAGGGGCTAGCTCTTTGCCCAGGGTTGTTAAATCAGATCCCAACAAGGCCAACGACAATGAGTCAGGTAAATAGCGTGCCAAGGACGACCAATCCTGGATTTGGGGGGATCTGGGGCTAAGCTGTTGCCCTGCAGCCGCCACCCAGGCCATATCTGCCATAATTCCCTGGCGAGTTAAGCGCACAGATATCAAGCCCCAGTCGACAGCGCCATCTTGATCGCCAAGGTGGTTCAGGGCTTGGGGCATAGCCCTTGACAAGGGCCTGTGATGTAGCCAGTTGGTGACGGCTGGCAAATTAATGGCTAACAACCCTACCCGCGGTGACGGCAACGGTTGAAGGGCGGTTTTGTAACGGGAATCGGCCTGCAGATTGGCATCAGCAGCTTGGGCTGCCATTAATGCCTGCCGTAATACTTCTGGGTGATTGGCTACCAGCAAAAAGTGATCGGCCACCAGGGTCGTCGCAAACTGATCCAGATCAGACTCGACCTTGGTCTCAAGCTGAGGAGTGCTGGGCTGAGCATAGATCAGGCGACTGCCTGAAAAATCCTCAAAGGTAAGGGCCACTCCGGAAATTGCTCGATTTTGCCAAAATAGTTCTAACTGGGCCTGGGCCGCCTGGCTGTCGCGACAGGTCAAAACTACCAAGTAGCCAGGACGATAGCCATTGTCGGCGTTTTGATCAAGGTCAGGGCTAACTAAGGCAACGGTAATCTCATCACCGATCCAGGGCTGAATATCCGTGGCGTAGGTCAAGCCTGTATTCGCCAGCAGGCTACGCTCAATGGTTTGCACATCTTGTTGAACACTTTGACGCCGTTTTGGGGTCGCTAAATACTCCCACAGGCTGGCCAATTGGTCAGGCCGCACCAGGACTGACGCCGCCACCGAGGATTGCTTTGGCACAAACTGTAGAGCCATAGGCAAATCTTGTCCCCCTTTCTCCAAAAGGTAGAGGGGGTTGCGCAGGTTTAAACCACCCAGAAACCCTAAGCCGAGTATCAGTACCAAACCGGCTGCTGCGATCAGAGGGACAATAAATGTTCGAAACTTCATGGACCCAAACAAGACGTCAAACTTAAGGAGGCCAGCAACAGTAGCCTTGAAGCTACACGGCCAAGCACCTTCCTAGTGTATGGCCCTTCGGCGGCGCTGAACCCTCCAGGAGGAAATAGCTGTCTTGAATCTCAACAATCCACGAGTTCTTTATCTAAACTCTGGGTCAATGCCTCGCCATACAGCAACAAGACGCCCTTGAATGTCAACCAGGTCAGCGGAAAATTCCATCACGGGGTAATTGGGGTTGGCTGGCTTTAGCTGCACCTGGTTGCCATGACGATAGAACGACTTGAGGGTTGTACCACTTT
>SLIY01000167.1 GCA_007135385.1 Leptolyngbyaceae cyanobacterium CSSed165cm_216 | reverse complement strand
GGGGTGGGTCAACTCAAACCCGAAGAACCCACCTCGCCCTTTCCTGCGGAACGCTTTTCCTCGGAACGCTTCGCGAACGCGAACGGGCACCCCTCCGTCGGAGGGTTTGAATTTGATTTAATTCGGCACAATTTCCGTGACCACACCGCCACCGTCCACCACCACGGTTTGCTGATCTAGACGACCTACCGCCCGGGGGCCATTCAGGTTAATGGCTGGATTCACCTGGCGGTAGTTGACTCGGCCTTCGGCCACAAGCACCTGATCATTCACCGTCCAGGTCAAATTGTCGGTGGTCAGGCGGGACTGATTTTCTTGACCAATGGCGACCACATCCTGGGACAGGTAAACCACTTCATCGGCCAGATTCATGCGGCCCCGACGGGCCGTAACGCGCACCTGGGCCTCGGGGTGAACCACCGTCAGGGGTTGATTGATGGTGACCAATTCTGTCTCCACCTGCCAGTCCACAGCCTCGCTAGTCACCCGCAACGGCATCTCTAGCATGTCCATGGCCACCTGGCCCCGCAGGGTAACCAGGGCGTCTGCTAAGTCCACTACTCCCTGCTGGCCCACAATCACATCAGAGATGCGGTTGTTTTTGAACTGCTCGACCCGCAGGGGTTGAGGGCTATCGATGCGCTCCTCCTCCCAGTGCCACACCAGTTCTTCTGCCTGAAGCTTTAGCCAGGGCTGTTGGCGGGGATCCTCGACAACGGTATTAGCGACCACCTGGCCCGAGAGCTCCATGCGGTTATCACGGTTATAGACTCGGGCTTCCTGGGCCGAGGCCCGCAGTTGGGGATGACTGCCGGTGATTTGGTTACGAATCACCAGTCGATCTTGATCGGGACGCCACTCCAGCTCGTTGCCCCGCAGAATGGCGTTATTTTTGATGCCAGTGGCCACAATGTTGCCCCGCAGAAAAATCACCCGACCGTTTTCCTGCACTTCCCCCGTGTCGGCGGTCACTTCGTAAATGGCCTCACCGTCCTGAAACAGCTGCCCATCGGGCCGCACAATGTAGGCTATTTGTAAGTCGGGGCTGTAGGTGACCTCGTCCCCCTTAACCCGCCACATAGGGTTCCCTTCCTCGTCGGGTTGTTCTAGGGTGACATCCCGCAGGGTTAGGCCGGGTTCGGTCACCTCAGAGTCCCCTACCAGGTCAGTGCCAGGGAGCACCGCTGGATCGATGGTAAAGAAGCTGTACAGCGCGATCGCAGCACCAAGTCCCAGGGCACCCCCAGCTATAATGCGCCATTTCACCATGCTATCGACTCCCCTGTTAGGCGATTATCCCTTCTCGTCAGGGCGCAGGGCTGCGCCCTTCCTATTCTGGCAGGTCGCCGTCAGAATTAACCATGACCGGTAGGGGCCGGTAAGTATAGCTATGGTTGTTGGTTACAGGGTTGCGGGGTTGCTTCTTAATATCGTCTTTGACCCCATCCAAGTCAATGTAGCGATCGGCGACGTTGATCAGACTATCGCTCGTCATAGACCGCAGGCTGACCACTTCAATCCGGGCTCCCCGGTAGCTGGCGGCATCAGCAGCATAGGCCAGGTCACCATCCCCGCTAACTAAAACAGCGGTATCGTAGTAATCCACGAGGGCCACCAGATCGACGGCAATTTCGACATCCAAGTTGGCTTTCTTAGACCCATCCGGCAGTTGCACCAGGTCTTTGGCAATCACCCGATAGCCGTTACGGCGCATCCACAACAAAAAGCCCTGTTGCTTTTCATTGGTGCGGTCTACCCCAGTATAGAAAAAGGAGCGGAACAGGCGAGAACCAGCCGTGAGCTTGCAGAGTAACTTGGTATAGTCAATTTCAATCCCAAGCTGTAGCGCCGCATAAAACAGGTTGGAACCATCAATAAAAATGGCCACTCGCCCCCGGTTGCCAAGTACCTGTTCGGGGGTAAAGATGGCGTCTTCACTAATCAAAGAATGGGCATCTAACATGAGTTTTTATCCGTTGTCTTCATTATGACGTTGATGTGATTGGGGCTTAAAGGGGGCAAAATAGGCTAATTCATCGTCCAGCAGCGATTAAGCCGTGGGCATAGCCTGGGGTAGTTCGAGACGCTGGAATACTGGAGAGGCTTGGCCGAGAGACTGACCAGGGGGCAAGTATCCCCAGCAGGCATGATCGGCAAAGGGAAGGCGATCGCCAATAGATTTATCATTAAAGTCGGCATCGAACCCTAGCTGCCGATAAATGTCGATGCTAATGGTGGGAATCACGGGCGACAGCAGGTAGGCCGCTAACCGCACCGACTCCAGTACGGCATAGAGCACTTGCTCAGTTTCAGCCTGCTTGCCCTGCTTGTACAGACTCCAGGGGGCTTGTTCGTCTAGGAATTTGTTGCTAGCCTGCACCAGCGCCAGCACTGACGTACAGGCTCGGCTAAAGCTGAGGTTGGTGTAGGCTACGGTCACGGTGTCGGCCAGGGACTGGCCTAGAGCTTTTAACTTGTGATCAGGGGAAATAGCGCTAGCATCAACATCAGGTACTCTTCCTTTACAATAGCGCGCCACCATCTTGGCTGTGCGATTGAGTAAGTTACCCAAATCGTTAGCGAGATCAGCATTAAGCACATTGATAAACCGGGTTTCGCTGAAGTCACCATCTTTACCAAACTCGATTTCCCGCAAGAAGTAGTAGCGAACGGCATCCGCACCGTACTTTTCCGTCAGCTCTACCGGATCGAGGGTATTTCCTAGACTTTTGCCCATCTTTTGCCCATCTTTGGTCAAAAAACCATGCCCAAAGACGCGCCCAGGCACCGGCAACCCCGCCGACATCAGCATGGCTGGCCAATAGACGGCATGAAATCGCAGGATATCCTTGCCAATTAGGTGAATGTTAATCGGCCACCACTGAGCGATCGCGGCGTCTAAGTCCGGCGCTTCTGCCGGATCTTGTAGGGCGGTCACATATCCCAATAAGGCATCAAACCACACATACAGAGTGTGTTCTGGATCGGTGGGGACTGGAAACCCCCAATCCAAATTCACCCGAGAAATTGAAAAGTCTTGTAGCCCGCGTTTAACAAAGCTCAACACCTCATTGCGGCGAGTCTCTGGCTGAATAAAGTCAGGCCGCTCAGTGTACAACTTCTCCAAGGATTCCTGGTACTTAGACAAACGGAAAAAATAATTTTGCTCGTCCCGCCATTCCACCGGCTTATTGGTATGGATAGGGCAATGCTTGTTAGGCAGCAAATCGCGTTCTTCTTTGAATTCTTCACAGGAGACGCAGTACCAGCCCTGTTGTTGCCCTTTGTAAATGTCGCCCTGGTCCCAGACCCGCCGAAAAAACTGGTTCACAATGACATGATGTCGATCTGCAGTAGTACGGCTAAAGCGATCGTAGGCAATATTCAGTTGTCGCCACAGTCGCTCAAATCCAGCCGCCACCTGGTCACAGTGCTCCTGAGGGGGCACATCCCGCTCTTGAGCCGTACGCAAAATCTTTTGGCCATGCTCATCAGTGCCCGTGATCATCAACACCCTGTGTCCCCCTAGCCGATGGAACCGAGCCACCACATCAGCCGCAATTGTCGTGTACGCACTACCAATGTGAGGCAAATCGTTAACGTAATAAAGCGGCGTTGTAATTGAGAATTTTTGCGTTTTAGCGGGGGATGGGGTCATAAAAAAAAATGAAAAATCGGCCTCCTACAATGTCTTTAATCATAACAGTAGGGGCTGTTAACATTGCACCTGGGGTAGTTCACACCGTCCCTAAGCCATAATCAGGAAAGCAGCTCTATCCGCTATTTCCCGACAGTTGCCAGTGGTCCACTAGGTGAAGACAGCTGAGAGCGGTGCAGCCCTGATGTTACAAATACCCCAAATACTGGGCACAGGCTACATCTACATGTTTCTAGTGCAATCACGACAGACACCATCACGATAGACCCAAAGAACCTTAAGGGGTCTCCACCCATCACCAACTTAGGAAATCCTCAGAGTATTTCATCGCGATCGAGCCGTGCTGCTGTCATGGCTTAATCGACAGTCTAGAAACAGTGGACCTAAAACCTTCTAAAAAAATCGGGGTAAGCTCTAGTAGAGTAACAGCCACAATTTAGGCCAATCAAAAATGACCCAAAACATTTAATGATCTATACAGTACGAGTAGATATGGCGGATTTCACTCGGGTGAAGTGCATCGTGAAATCCCCCCTGTCCCCCTTATTCAGGGGTGTAAGCGCATAACTTAGACTGCGACAAGCTGGAGGATCCAGAACTCAGCCAAGGCATACCTCACTCCATCAGGAATCACTATAACCAAGTTCAAGATGAAAAAGTGGTCATAGTTCTGCCAGCCAACACTAGTCGTCAATCAGGCCAACTCGGCTGGGGGGCCAGAAGCGGACCAAGGCCCGGCCAATGATATTTTCAGCAGGCACGAACCCCCAAGAATGGCTGTCATAACTGCTGTTGCGGTTATCTCCCAGCACCAAGTAAGACTCATCGTCAACCTGTTCAGGCCCCCACTCGTAGCTGGGGGGAGCCATGATGTAGTCTTCTTCCAGGACAACCCCGTCAATAATCACCTGCCCATTACTGACTTCAACCACCTCACCGGGCAGGCCAATCACCCGCTTAATAAAAGCATCCCGTCGTTGGCCAGGGGGAGTGAGACTGTCTGGGGGCCAAAACACAATGATGTCCCCCCGTTCTGGCGGGTTGAAGTTATAGCTGATCTTTTCCACCACCAGGCGATCGTTGATCTGCAGGGTAGGTTCCATTGAGCCCGATGGAATATACCGGGCTTCGGCCACAAAGTGACGAATTCCCAGAGCCAGCACCACACTCAATCCAATGGTTTGCAGCCCTTCTACCCAAGGGTTAGTCTGGGGGCGCTGTTTTTTTGGCTCTACCTTGGGGAGGGATGTCTCTAAGGAGGGGTCTGATGGCAGTGGTGATTTATCAGGCTGGTCGGTCACAGGTATTATCCCCGCAGTTAGGCGATAGTAAACAGTGGATGAGATAGCGCCTCTGGTCGAAAGCGGCTATTCACAGATCATACTCACAGATTTTACCCTTGGGGTAATCTTGGCAGACGGTTTAGAACTTGGCCCTGGAATTAGCGGGGCAGCAAGTCATCTGACCACAGTCCTTTTGCGTCTAGCCAAGCACGGCTGTAAATGCGTGACTGGTAACGGGAGCCACTGTCACACAGCACGGTAACAATCCGGTGACCTGGCCCCATTTGCTGGGCCAGTTGAACCGCCGCCGCTACATTGATCCCCACTGAACCGCCCATAAACAGCCCATCTTTATACAGAAGTTGGTAAATCGTTCGCAGGGCGTCGCCATCGTTCACTTGAATGGCATCGTCAATCGGTACATTTTCCATGTTGGCAGTCACTCGGCTGTTACCGATACCTTCGGTGATGGAGTTACCCTCCGGTTTAATTTCCCCAGTTTTGATGTAGCTGTAAAGACCGCTGCCCATGGGGTCAGCTACGACGCAACGGACCTCAGGCCGTTGTTCTTTTAAAAACAGGGCCGTACCGGCATAGGTGCCACCCGTACCAGTGGCGGCGACCCAGCCATTAATGGTGCCCTCGGTTTGAGCCCAAATTTCGGGGCCGGTGGTCTCATAATGGGCCCGACGGTTGGCTAGATTATCAAACTGGTTGGCCCAAATGGCGTTCTCCATCTCATCTGCCAGGCGACCGGAAACTTTGACGTAGTTGTTGGGGTCTCGGTAGGGGACGGCCGGCACGGTTCTGACCTCGGCCCCCAGGGTGCGCAGCAGATCAATCTTTTCTTGAGATTGGGTTTCAGGAATCACAATCAAGCAGCGGTAGCCTTTGGCATTACAGATGTGGGCCAGACCAATGCCAGTATTACCGGCGGTACCTTCGACAACGGTACCGCCAGGTTTTAGCAACCCCTTCTCTTCGGCGTCTTTGATGATGTACAGGGCGGCCCGGTCTTTCACCGAGCCCCCGGGGTTAAGAAATTCAGCTTTTCCTAAAATGTCACAGCCAGTGGCTTCACTAACGCTGTGCAGGCGAATTAGGGGGGTATTACCGACGGTGTCAACAAAACCGTGCTTGATATCCATACTCTTTGTAATCGTTGACAACAGCTGGAGGTGCTTCTTCATCCTACGGTGAAATGGCCCGC
>SLIY01000486.1 GCA_007135385.1 Leptolyngbyaceae cyanobacterium CSSed165cm_216 | reverse complement strand
CTGGGCAATGCCCTGGTTATAGATGGGGCCGTAGCGCGGATCAGCAGACACCGTCACAATCAAAATGTTGCGTAGATTAATCACCATCCCCACCCAGTGACCTAGCCGCAACCGTTGCGATGCTGCCTCAACCCAACGCCAGAAAAATGCCAGGGGACGATCTTGGGTCAGAGCCCGGTTCAGCACAGAATAGGGCATCAGCCCTTTGACCAAGACCATGGACGCAGGTAGGCGTTGCTCGAGTTGGATGAGGTATTGGGCCACCGCAGGCTGGTAATCGGCGGTGGCCTGATTCACCCCATCTAAGTAAATGATGAAGCGCTGCCGATGGAAATTGGGGGCCGCCGGGGCACCCTCGACGCTAACGGTTAAGGTATCCACGGGGTCACCGTACCAACCAGCCCACCAGCCCAGTGCTTCTAGGGGAGCCAACAAGGCCCCAACCACCAGGGCGATCGCGCCAATCCAAAGCAGGTCAACCGCCAGCCGGGCCGCCGGAATAGTTTGACCATGCCAGGCGAGAATGGCCTCCCGGAGGGGATCTAGGCTGATGGCGACCCCCAAAGCCAATACGGCCAGACCAATGTAAAGCCAAAGCCGCTGAAATTGGCGATGCCAACCCGACACAAGGCTGAATAGGCCCGACCCAAACGATGACGAGGGGGAGGCTGGGGCCGCTGGGTCTGAGTCTGGGGGCAGGGAGGGGGGAGCAGGGCTGGCTGGGGCTGGGGCGATCGCCCGGCTATGCGTTGGCCCCAGCGGATAGGCCCCTACTAAGTCCTGAAGCTGAGCCCGGTTGACCACCAGCTTTACCCCGGCCACCCGGTTCGTCAGCCATCGCCCTAGGCTGACAATCGGTTGACCCACCGTTTGTTGCAGCACCTGGAACACCACCCAGCCCAGCCCCACCTGCCAGACCACCTGCCCGGCTGATAAACCTGCGAGTACAGTAAACCCCACCACCACCGCCAGTAGGTTCCACACTGCCAATAGCCGTAGAATGGGGACTCCCAAGTAGGGCATCGCCCCCAAAAAGCTCAGCACCAACGGTAAATAGCTCAGGGCCAAGCTATGGGCCACCGTCTGCCAGGGGATGGGCGCATCTAAAAACCACTGGCTGGAAAACCAAATACTAACGGCCCAAAACCAGTAGCCCACCACAAACAGCATCGCCGCCAGAATTAAACTAATGGCAAACCGCAGTGGTCTAACTCGATTGACAAATAAAATAATTCCCTGGGCTAATGCCTGGGAAAACCCGGCTAAAAAGACAATTGATACTGTCAACCCGCTGACAACATTGGGCGGAAACTGCTGTACAGCCCGAAAGGCACTAGGGTCAAGGGTAAGAACACCCTCCAGCACTTGCCACAGGGTGTCAGGAGTGGGGCTGATCATTGACGTGCTTGGGAAAGGGATTGGAAAACTTATACAGGCACTGGCACTGGAATACCCTTAAGAGCCGCTGCTGCTTGCTGTAAGGGGGGCAAGAGGGCGAGGGGAACCTGGAGTTGATTTAACTCGGCATGGTTACCTTTAGTGCCATCAACGGCAGGACCGTGGTAATCACTCCCTCCACTGGGTAGTAGGCCGTACTGGCGACAATATACTTCTAAACGCCGTACTTCGCTGGGACTGTGGCTGGGGTGGTAAACCTCAAGCCCCATCAGCCCAGCCTTGACCAGTTGGGGTAGCAAGGTCTCTACGGTGCCGCCCCGAAATAGGTAAGGATGAGCCCACACGGGTACCGCACCGCACCGACGTAGCAGCTGAATGCCTTCGATCGCCGAAAACTTCTCATAGGCCACATAGGCGGGGCCATTGTCCCCCAACCAACGGTCAAAGGCTTCGCGGCTGGAGCTAGCATGACCGGCCCGGACCAGCGCCGCCGCCAGGTGAGGTCGCCCTGGGGCCATGTTCTTGGCTCTGGGGGGTAACTCGACGGGGTAGCCCAAATCGGCTAGCTTGCTGACCATAGCCTGGGCCCGCCGCCGCCGCCCTGCCAACATCTCATCCAGGGTAGGTTCTAGGGTCGGGCGATGAGGGTAAAAGCCTAAAATATGCAGTGATCGCCCATTTTCAACGGTACTGAGTTCAACTCCAGGGATGATGGTTAACCCGGTCCCGGCAGCGGCGACCCGAGCCTCGTCCCACCCGGCTAGGGTGTCGTGGTCGGTAATGGCCAACGCCTTTCCCCCGGCCTGAATAGCCTTAGCTACTAGGGCCTGGGGGGTTAAGGTACCATCAGAAAAAGTGGTGTGGCTGTGTAAATCAAGCATGGAACTTATCCATCGGCGATCTGGGCTAGTTGATTAACTGGTCAATCGCCTTGGTGACGATACCCTTGGCTTTTTCGTCTAGGGCTAGCCAGTCAACGTCCCCCGTTTCATCCCATAGGGTTTCATCCACTGTAACCGCTTGGGGGGGACTATAGGTTTGAAAACAGACTTGAAAGCATAACTCCCAAACATCTAGGGTCACGGTGCGATTGTCACGGCTGAGGCGTAGCTCATAGGCGGGGGCTGGGGTAGGGAGTTGATCGAGCTGTTGCCGAATGGCGATCGCGGCTTCTGGTTCAGCTGTTTCTAGCTGAGCGGCCAGATCTTTCACCTGTTGCCGCTGGGCTTCGGTGGTGTCCGCAGACCACATCACTTGTTCCACATAGTCACTGCGCCAATCTAAGCCCTCGGTGTGCTTACGAATATTGTCAATGACTCGGATCAGACAGGGCTGCATCAGTTGGGCCGACTGGTCGCGATCGTGGGGTGTGGCAAAGGTCAGCATAGTAATGGGTGATCTTGATCGATTAGGACTAACGCCATTGTCACCCATGGGGTCAACTGTCTTGCTGGTCGCGGGAGTCCCTACTCGCTGGCATACGGATTTGCGCAAATGGCACAATTCAGCTAAGGTCTTTCTAAAGACTAAATGAGATCTAATCTCATTAGAGTGATTTGGGATTCAACCTCGTTTAGGCGGACATGAGCGGAGAGTAGCTATCTTCTGAGTGTTCTCTGGGTAGAAGGTCCACTGTCCAGGGGTTATTGATCACCTATTGCCTTGGCCGCGACCCCTGACCAGTCGGTTAATCGAGCCATGGCACTCATAAGATTAATTGCCATTATCCTTGGGTGGCTCTTTATCATTGTGAATTGTGTGACGGAGACTGTTTGATGAAACGTAGAACATTGTTGAATTATGTGGGTGTGGCAGCGATCGCAGGTACCCTGGCCATTGCCTGTGATCAGCCCACAGCTGTCGATCCAGACGCCGCTGAGCCGATTGATGTAGTGGAAGCTGGCAGTCTAACCATTTACTCAGGCCGGGGTGAATCGCTAATTGGAGAGTTGATTGCCCAATTTGAGTCGGAGACTGGAATTTCCGTTGATATCCGCTATGGCGATACCGCTGAACTGGCCGCTGCCATTTTGGAAGAAGGAGAGAATACCCCTGCGGATATCTTTTTTGGGCAAGATGCCGGTGCCTTGGGAGCGTTGCAGCATGAAAATCTTACCGCTACGATTCCCTCAGAGTTGTTGGATCAGGTGGATAGCCGGCTACGCTCTCCTGAAGGGCAATGGATCGGCATTTCCGGGCGATCGCGGGTGTTGAACTACAACACAGACCTGGTCAGTGAAGATGAATTGCCCGACTCTGTTTGGGCGCTCACCGAGCCGGAGTGGAATGGTCGAGTGGGTTGGGCCCCTACCAACGGCTCATTTCAAGCCTTTGTGACCGCGATGCGGCTAACGGAAGGGGAAGAGCGCACTAAAGAGTGGCTAGAGGATTTGATGGCCAACGACGCGGTGGCTTTACGCAACAACACCGCCATCGTCGAAGCCCTAGGGCGGGGAGAAGTGGAAATTGGCTTGGTCAATAACTACTATCTGGATCGCTTTAAAGCAGAAGATCCTAACTTTCCAGTAGCCCAGCACAATACCCAAGACGATGCTGGGGCGATGATCAACGTTGCTGGGGTGGCGATTATCAATACTACTGAACAAGAAGAGGCGGCCCTGGCCTTCATTGAATTTCTCTTGACCCCAGAAGCTCAGCGTTACTTTGCTGAAGAAACCAACGAGTACCCTCTAGTTTCGGGGATTCCTGGCCCTGCGGATCAAATCCCCCTCGACCAGATTCAGGCCCCAGATATCGACTTGAGCGATCTCGATGACCTGGAAGGAACTCTGGTTCTACTAGAGGAGGTGGGTGCCATTTAAGGCCATGATCGCTTATGTTGATACCCGGCCGCTGCTGCGTTTTTTGGGTCGCCTGGGAAACCAGCGCCTTAAGTCCCGCCAGTCCCGTAAGCTCCAAAATACGACGCCCCCCAGGCCCAATCCATAGGCCAGCACCGCCCCAAACAGGGCATAGACGATCATCTGACTGGATGTGGGGAAATCATCCTGGGGGAGTTGACTATGCTCAACCAGGACAATGAGCAACTTCAACGCAATACAGACCCCCAGTCCTACCATGGCAGCCAGCAGTGACCCGCTAGAGGTGACATAGCCCTGACGGCTGATTAGGCTGGTTCTGGTAAACGTCACGATGGCTAAACAAGCCGCCGCGATCGCCACCAGCATCGCGATCGAGACTGGATGAAAAGCAAACTGCTCAATCCCTAAGGTAAACAAGAGGCTGGCGCCGAACAGGATGCCTAGAAAGGTGACGTAGAAACTGATTGCCTGAACTGCTGGTGGCAGAACCACCTGCCGTCCGGCGGGAACAACTCCCAGGGAATGCAAGAGTTTTTCTGGCTGGGACAGCAGTCTGGAAAATGCCTTGATATTACCCAAGCCGCGCCTAAAATCGATCCACTGAATCGCCCCAAACCGAGGATCAATACCATCAACGTCCTGCAGAATCACCGGATAGACAATCTGTTGTTGGGGATTAAAGACAGAACTTTTCTTAAACACTGATAAGAGCAAAATAACAATATCGCCAGCCTCAGCATCGGTCACATGCCGATGGCCAAATTGTTCTAACTGGCGAATCATATCCTGGGCATATCGACCATCCTCTGGGGCGGCATCCACCGTAAAGGTTACCGGCTGAAAGGTATCAATATCAGGCTGGTAGCGGTTCGGGAAGTAGGGCGGAGAGGCAACCGGCTTGCCCCACTGCCGCATGCCAGGGAGCCTCAGCAACAGCCACAACAATGGCGAGAAAATCAAACTAAGTAAGAACATGAAAATAGTCGCCATTTGGATGGCCTCATGGGCAACGAAAACGATCCCCGTCCAAAAGGTAAAAAAGGGCAACATGATCAGTGCCCCTTGGACATTAAAAAAACTAAAGTCTCGTTTTAAAATCCGATAGGGCAGTGGTAGCAGGTAGTAGGGCAAATAAAGGGTCCAAACGCTGGGTATCGTGATCACCGCTACAATGACACTCACTAGGCAGGCCACCCAAACAATCAACGGGGCTTCAAACCCCGTTTCGGGCACAGGGGTCTGGGTCGGTTGGGGAAAAGACAGCCGGATAATCAGCCGTTTAATGGCTGTCGACATAGACACTTGGCGAAAGTCCACCCACTCAGATGATTTCAGGTCATCGGGCAGGGGCGTGGCTTCAAAAATGAGGAGAATAATTCGCTTTTTAAGCGTTATGGCATGGCGCCATTCATCCTCCACATTGGCCGAGGCGATCGAGGCCTGGGACACCACCAGCAAAAATAAATCCTGTTGGGCAATGGCGTCAGTAATTTGCTCTTGCCAGGTGTGCCCTGGGATTAAATTACGAAAGTCTAGCCAGACGTTGAGTCTGGCCCGCTCTAACCGCTCTAGCAAGCCGGCTACGAAGGGGGTTTCGCGGCGGGAATAGCTGATGAACAGGGAGTAGGACATGGTCTGAGCCCTAATCGTTGTCCCCAGTATGGCGGATAGATGTCTGTCTTGACCCCCCAGGTCAATCGTCAAGGGCTAACATGGCCGCTGCGGTCAGGGACCACTGGGGAAAGCTGGGGGACTCTACCTGCGTATCCCCGCTGTAGACGGTTTCTTCGTAGCCGTGGTCGGTGAGGCTGAGCACCACCACCTGCGCTTGTTCAGGATCAAGAATCCAGTATTCTGGGATGCCGCGCCACTCGTACTGGTTGCGCTTTTCGCGGTAATCACGGCGATGATTGTCTGGCCCTGGGCTGACCACTTCCACGACTAACAGTGGCGGGGCCAT
>SLIY01000484.1 GCA_007135385.1 Leptolyngbyaceae cyanobacterium CSSed165cm_216 | reverse complement strand
GGTCGCGCAAGCTGTTTGTGGCCCTGCTGCGCCGCTACGGTATTGAGCCCTATCGCTACTATCGCCAGCGCTACACCACCGTCATGGCCAAGGTGCCCCAAACCTTTGTCGACGAAACCCTCTGGCCCGAGTTTCAAGAGCTCGACGCCACCCTGCGCAGCTATCTAGAAGACGTGACCAACCGTGTGGTCTCTGAAAGCGTGTTTGCCGACAGCTCAGAGGCGACCGTGGTCAAGGAACCCAAGGCGTTATCCCCTGACAGCTAGGGGCAGAACAGTTAGGGGCAGAACAGTTAAGGGCAGAACAGTTAGGGGCAGAATCGACTTGTAATCTAACCATTAATCCATCCCTTCGATTGGGGCAAAGCCCTGACGCTGCACGTTTTCGCTGACATGGCGGGGCTCTAGAAATTGCAGCAGGTAGTCGGGGCCACCGGCTTTTGAGCCCACCCCCGACATCTTGAACCCACCAAACGGCTGGCGCGACACGATCGCCCCAGCAATCCCCCGGTTGATGTATAGGTTACCCACGGCAAATTCAGTCTGCACCCGCTCGATGTGGGACGGGGTGCGGGAGTAAAGGCCGCCGGTAAGGCCATAGTCGGTGTCGTTGGCGATCGCCAGGGCCTGGTCAAAGTCTTGGGCTTTAATCACCGCCAGCACCGGGCCAAAGATTTCTTCTTGGGCAATCACGGCGTCAGGGGCCACATCGGTAAACACCGTAGGACCAACAAAGTAGCCCGTGTCGGGGGCGGGCATCTCCAGGGCCAGGGTGGCCTCGGCTTTACCCTGAGCGATGTAGTCCTTGATCTTCGCCTGGGCGTTGGCGTCAATTACTGGTCCTACCTTGGTGCTGGGCTGGGCCGCATCCCCCACCTGGAGGGAGCGGGTGGCTTCGATCAGGCGGCGCACAAAGGTGTCGTACACCGACGCCACCACAATCGCCCGGGAGCAGGCGGAACATTTCTGGCCACTGTAGCCAAAGGCGGAGTAAACCACCCCTTGCACCGCCTGGTCTAAATCAGCACTTTCGTCGATGATGATGGCGTTTTTGCCGCCCATTTCCGCCACCACTCGCTTCAGGTGCCGCTGGCCCGGTCGCCACTGGGCGGCGTCGGCGTAGATGCGACAGCCCACCTCGCGGGAACCGGTGAAGGCGATCATATGCACATCCGGGTGCTGGACCAGGTGTGCTCCCACGGTGGATCCCCTGGCGGGCAGGTACTGAAACACGCCGGGGGGCATGCCGGCTTCGATCAAGATTTCGGCGATCTTGGCGGCGATCACCGCCGAATTCTCCGCTGGTTTGAGGATGGTGCAGTTCCCGGTAACCAGGGCAGCGACGGTCATCCCCGTGGCGATCGCCAGCGGAAAGTTCCACGGCGAAATCACCACGGCAATGCCCCGGGGAAAGTAGCGGTAGCGGTTGGTTTCGCCGGGGTAGTCGTAGGCATAGCCCGCTGCCAACCGCTCCATCTCATCGGCATAGTAGCGGCAGAAATCGATCGCTTCTGAGACCTCTGGGTCGGCCTGCCCCAGGGGTTTGCCCACCTCATACACCATCCAGGCGTTTAGTTCATGGCGGCGGGCTTCCATAATCTCTGCGGCCCGCCGCAGGATTGCGCCTCGCTTATGGGCTGGGGTGGCGGCCCAGGCGGGAAAGGCAGCTTTGGCAGCGGCGATCGCGGCATCTGCCTGGGCTTGACTGGCCAGGCCCAGGGTGCCAACTAACGCTGTCGGCTTCGATGGGTTAACCGAATCGGCTGTGGCCTCGGTATCCACCGCTTCCCCGTTGATAATTGGGTTATAGCGCTGGCCCAGTTGGCTGTGGACGGCCTTGAGGGCGGCGGCGGCTTCGGTACGCTGGGTGGCGATGGCAAAGTCGGTGTCGGGGGCGTTGGGGAAAGGGGGTGGGGGGGATGAGGGAGATAGAGAGGATGGAGTGGCCTCATCTTCTGGGGCAAACGTGGGGGCGGCCAACAGTTGTTCCTGGGGGATCTCTTCCTGGTTTTGCCGCAGGAAGGAGCTATTGGCGGTGTTCTCCAATAGACGACGAATCAAGTAAGACATGCCGGGGATCAACTCCCCAAAGGGGGTATAGACCCGCACCCGGTATCCTTTGCTGGCTATCACTTTAGCTAGTTTATCGGCCATGCCATAGAGCACCTGAAACTCAATGTGACGACGCGGGATAGCCAGGTCTTCGGCCATGGCCATGGCGTGGGCCTGCGATCGCACATTATGACTACCAATCGCCCCATAGAGGTACAGGTGATTCTCTAGCAGCAGCCGGGTCATCCGCTCAAAGTTGGCATCGGTGGACACCTTCTGGTTGTAAACCGGACTAGGCCAGCCATTCTGGCGGGCGATGATCGTTTCTTGATCCCAATAGGCCCCTTTCACCAGGCGCACTGTGACTGGGGTGCCTCGGTTCTTGGCCCACAGCACCAGGTCCTTCAGGTCGTTGTAGCTGTCCCGTAGATAGGCTTGCAGGGTGACGCCAATGTCATCCCGCTGGCGGAACTCAGCCTCCATTAACAAATCCTTCAGAATGGCCAAAGTGAGGGTTTTGTAGCGGTACTGCTCCATGTCAAAGTGGACCGCCACCCCCAGTTCCTGAGCCCGACGTAGCAGGGTGCGAATGTGTTCGCTCACGTTGGCCCGACTCCCCTGGGCATCGAGGGGATCAAACTGGGAGTAAAACGCCGTTAGCTTCACAGACACCTGCACCTTGGGCAGCGGTTTACCGTCAGCCCTATCGATCGCCTCTACGGGCTTCCAGGTTTTCGCCGCCTGGGACAGCTGCTCCATCAGATCCAGGTACCGTTGCAGGTAGGCTTGGGCTTCCGCCTCGGTAATCACCGCCTCCCCCAGCAGATCCATAGTGAAGGCTAGCTTGTCTTTCCGCATCCGTTCGATCGCCTTGATCGACTTGTCGATGGTTTCCCCCGAAATGTAGCGATAGGCCAGGGTTTCCACCGCCGGGGCCACCGTGGTCGCCGCCAGTTGGCCTGGTACCGAGTCCGGGTTGGTAAAGTTCAGCAGTCCCTTCAGGGCACCGGGCAGCTCAACTTCCTCCGCCGAGAGGTACTCTTGCAGGTGGCGGGCGATTTCTGGCTTGCTGCGCAGGGCCGGTAAGGCATCAATGAAACGAAACAGCTGCACCTTTAGCCCCGGATTGCCCATGGCAAAGTCCATAATCTTGTCGTCCCAGCGCATTTGGTCACGCATTTGGGCCAACAAATTCTTCTTCTCCCGGGTGGTCGCCAGCAGATCACGGGCTAGGGCTTGGGTCTGGGTTTCGTAGGGTAGGGCGCTGGTCTGAGGGGTTTGGGTGGGGGCTACCACGGCGGTGTTCTCCTTGCTTCCCGAATATATAGTGAGCTACGGCCATGACCGGACTCGTATAGCTCCAGGCTGGCCAGCGTTCTGGCTCGCAATCGCCCTGGGACGATCATCAGTCTAGGGACATGGCTAGACCCTAAGGGTAGATTGCTATTTCTATCTTGAGGTATGGGGCGGCGATTGGGCGGGATACGTCATGATTTGATGTATGTCATGGTAGCTATAGTCTGCCCTCAACCATTAGCGGGACATTGGCCTTGGCCAACATCCCGCTGGAAAGTATCGATTGTGCTGCTGTCGTGCTGTTGTCAACGGTGGGTGTGGCGTTCATCTGTGCCGATCACGTTATTTCTTGATCTCAGGCACGATGTCAGGACGCTCCTTGTCCTCCCAACCGACGGGCCGCTTCGAGTTATACCAGGCAATAGAGCCCACAAGCACGGCGGCAACAAAACCTAAGCCGCCCAATAGGAGCAGCGTGGACAGATAAGGAGCGCCTTCTGTGGCTTGGAGTAGAAGCATCATGGCTAATACCATTATTCGCAACAATGTCCCTCACCATAGAGGATAGTGCCTACTTTCGTATCTACTTTGGTATAGATTGTGGCCCCCTGCGCCCTCTATCGTCAGGTAGAGGTGAGGCGGCTGCGGGTGTCGAAGGCATCCCCCAGAGCCGCCGTCAAACTTTGGCGAGTTTGGGCATGGGCTGCTTGCTCAGCCTGGAGTTGCTCGCTCAATTGGTGACAGCGGCTGACCAGTGCTTCCAGTTGCCCCTGGACCGTATCGAGGCTATCTGCTGCTGTGATAGAGGCCAGCAGCGTTTGCTGCGAGGGGTGAGTTTTGGCTTGGTGTTGTATCTGCTGTTGGAGTGCGTGCAACTGCGATCGCAGCTCTGCGGTTTCTTCCCGACGCTGGCGGGCCTCGATCTCGTAGAGGCGTCGCCAATTGGCCGTACTGTTATAGGCTTGGTCCCGCTCCTGACGAGCCTCTGCCAGTTTTTGTTGGAGGGTGCGCACCTCTGTAATCCACTGGGTTAGTTCTGGGGTGATGTCTGAGCACATAGGGATAATGCCTTTATCGTAATCAAGGGGCGATAGCACGTTCAAGGGTAAGCCATCCGCGCTAGATTGAGCCCCCTAGTACAACAACTGGGTAAGCATACCCGGTGACGGCAACACAATCATAACTAACAGTGTCAAGGCCAGTAGCCCCAACATATCGCGGCGATCGTCTAACTCGCTCACGTCATTTAGAGCTGGATCATCCGCCGCTGGAATGAAGAACAGCAATATGGCCCAAAGTAGCAACTCAGAATGGATCAGGGCCAGGAGTAACACCAACAGCCGGGCAATTTGCCCCACAGCTTGCCCCATCCGTTGACCATACATGGCGTGGACAATATGCCCCCCATCCAACTGACCCACTGGCATCAGGTTCAGGGCGGTCACCACCAGCCCCAGGCAACCGGCGATCGCCACTGGGTGCAAATGAATGGCTTGATCGATCCCAATGGCCGACCCCAGCATCAGCTTAGCTAGCAGGGTCAACATGACAGAGGCGGTCGGATCTAAAGCCTCAAAACTCAAGAGGCTAGACCCCGATTCTGGAATCGGCACCACCTCTGAATGGCCTAATCCCCACAGCAGCAACGGTAGGGCCACCACCAAACCGGCTAAAGGCCCAGCGATGCCCACATCAAATAGGGCACGCCGATTAGGTACCGGAGATTTGAGCTGAATAAAAGCCCCAAACGTACCCAGGAAAAACGGCACTGGAATGAAGTAGGGCAAGGTCGCTTTCATCCGATAGCGGCGGGCCATCAGGTAGTGGCCCATTTCATGGCAGCCCAAAATCACCATCAGGGATAGGGCGTAGGGTACCCCTTGCAGAATCAGTCCTGGAGCCTCTTGTAGTTGGTCATCCGTCACCCCAGCCAGATAAGCTCCCGCCGCCGTGGTGGTAAATAGGGTCACCAATAGCAGCCCCAGGGCCAATCCAGGCCGGGTTAACCGCTGAGGATTGGCCGGGGAATCGGCTTGCTGAGCCTGGGGATTCGGCACTAGGGCAAATACGGGCTTGCCCTGTAAGCCCTCTTGAAAAACGACTAAAAAGCGATCGCCAAAGTGACGGCCAATGTTTTCCTTAACGGTTTCATAGGCCACCGTCGGGGAAGCCCGCAACTGCCCTCGGCAAATCATGGCTTGAGGCCGATACTCTATATTTTGCAGGTAGTACACTGACCAGGGAAAACAACCTTGCAAAGCCGCCTCTTCCTCTTTATCGATAGGGCGCAGTTGGGGCTTGGTGGGTTGGGGCACCAAAGGCTCTGGGGTGGCTCCTGATTCTGAAGGGGCTGGCTTCGGGGTAGGGTTGCGCCCCCACTGGATCAAAATCCAGTACAACATCGGGCAGACAATAAACAACGTCAGCAACAGCCCTGCTGGGGCTGGCTCATCGGTGCCATGCACAATCACCCAACCGGCCAAAATAAAGGCAGGCAGCATCATCACAAACCACAGCAACCAGATCGGGGTGCGGGTAATGGTACTCACACTTCGCCGCACCACCACAAAGGTAAAGACACCCAGCAACAATAGCCAAAAAAGCAACATTTAAATCTCTATGCCAATGGGCCAACCGGCCGTTATCACAGCTAAAAACGCAACCTATAAACACGCAGCCTAGCGCAGGCAAGATGTACTGTTAGTATAAGCATTCCACCCAGTTTCACCCGCCTCTGAACAGGATATTGTTACTGTCGCGATGTTAACGATGAAGCCGCCACGACAGATTTTCGAGACCATCTACGCCTTTGCCCCTAATCGCGATACTTTGGGAGCTACCGCTTATTTTATTGTAGATGCGGAATCAGATGGCACTCCAGCCAATATTTTAGTGGATGCCCCCCCCTGGGATGACACTATCCAGCAATTTCTGGCAAATCAGGGCGGTGTACGCTGGTGGCTAATTACCCATCGCACCAGCTTAGGTAAGGCCGCTACCCTGCAAGCACAGCTCGACTGTGAACTGGTGATTCAGGAACAGGAAGCCTATTTGCTACCCACCTGTCCGAAAACCTCGTTTCAGGATTCTTTTAGATTTACCCCCCGCTCGGAGGCTGTTTGGACCCCAGGTTATTCCCCTGGCTCAACCTGTCTGTACCACAGCGCCTATGGAGGCGTGTTGTTTACCGGGCGCCACCTGTTGCCCAACCGCCAGGGGCAACCAGAACCGTTGCGCTTTGCCAAAACCTTTCACTGGCCCCGTCAACTGCGACAGGTAGAGGCGCTTCAGCGCCGCTTTAGCCTCGACACCCTGGCCCACATCTGCCCGGGTGCTAACACCGGCTTTTTGCGCGGGCAGGGTAGCATCGACCAGGCCTACGCCAAACTACAAGCCCTGGATCTGGAGCCTTACCAGTCAGCTCAGCCCTTGCTATAGCCTTGCCACACCGCTTGCAACCAGGGTTGGATGCAGCGGGGATAGAGTAGCCAAGTGCGTTCGTAAGGCTGACTGAGGGTTTGTACTAGGGGGGAGATGCCGTTGATATCGACAAAAGCGTTATCAATATGCATATAAATGCCCTGTTGGTAAATGGTGTAGCCCCGACTCAAAATCGGCCGTAACGTACTGTAGATCTCTCCCTGATAGCCCTGTTGCGCCAAGTGGTGGCGCACCTTGGTCAATAATTCGGTTTGGGCATCTGCCGGGATCCGGGTGACGTCTAAGGTTTTCAACAGGTCTCGATCCAAAAAGCGACGGCAGAGGTCGGCTAGTAAGCGATCGTCGCTGTGACGCCAACGCTGTAGGTGATAGGTAATCACAATATCGTCTGCCGCCAGGTAGGTGTCTAAATCGAGGGGCTGGTGGGAGGCCTGTAGCCAGGCTTGGACCACAGCGTCAGCCTCTAGCCGGTCGTGCTGCAGCAGGCTACGGGCGCGCTCAAAGGCTTGTTCGAGTAGCCAGGTGACGACAATGTTCTTGGCATGGTTGTACACCTGAGCATACATAAAGTGGCGCACCACCAGATAATGCTCGATCGCCGCCAATCCCTTGTGGGCCACCACCAGCTGACCACTGGTGGGCTCAAATTCCAGGGCCATGAGCAGGCGGTCTAGATCCAACTGGCCATAGCTGGCCCCAGTGAAATAACTGTCCCGCAGTAGATAGTCAATGCGATCGCAGTCTAGTTGGCTCGATATCAATTGCCACACCAGCGGTAGGGGGTGCTGATGGGTATAAACCTGGTCAATGGCTGCCCCTAAACCTGAGCTATGGTCGGCCAAGATCTGGTGAATCGTGGCATCTTGCTGGATAATTTGGCGGGTCCAATCTTCATGGTGTAACCCAAAGATTTCTTCGGCAGTATGGCTGAAGGGGCCATGGCCAATGTCATGGAGTAGGGCCGCACAGAGGACTGTGGCCCGGTGGGGCTGCAACACCGGGTAGCGCCGTTGCAGTTGATCAAAGGCCCGTCGAGCGATCGCCAGTACCCCCAGGGAATGGGTAAAGCGCGAGCTTTCGGCCCCGTGGAAGGTGAGACTGGCTGGCCCTAACTGGCGAATCCGCCGCAGCCGTTGAAAGGCTGGGGTGTCAATTAGCCGAATCAACAGCGCCTCCACCGGATCACTGGCATGGAGGGTAATGGCACCGTGGAGGGGATCGTGGTATGAGCGTGTGGCCTTAGCCAATCCCCCTCCTAGGGTATACCGGCAATCACAGTGGTTTGCCCCAACACCTCTAGGGCGGCCTGGTATTGGGGGTCAGCCTCGGTAGCCACAGTATCGCGGGTGAGGGACTGGCCCGACACCAGGCGATCGGGGGTAATGCCCAGGCGATTGATATCGTGGTGGGCCGGGGTCTCATAGCGGGCTACGGTCACCGCCAGTCCCGATCCATCGGACAGATCAAACAACGACTGAATCAACCCTTTGCCAAAGGTGGTGCTGCCTACCAGGGTGGCTCGGCCATTGTCCTGTAAGGCTCCGGCTAAAATCTCGCTGGCGCTGGCGGTGCCCTCGTTCACCAACACCACCAACGGGGCATCGGTGATGGCTGGTCCCAATGCCTCAAAGCTGTCTAAAATGCCCTGGCGATTAACGGTGTAGACAATGGTGCCCTGGGGCAGCCAGAGGCGGGCAATCTCAATCCCGGCCTGAAGCAGTCCACCAGGGTTGTTGCGCAAGTCAAGAATGTAGCCCTCCACCCCCTGGTCCGCCTGGTCACGAATGGCCTGGGCTAAACTGTCAGCGGCATTGCCGTTGAACTGGCTGAGGCGCAGATACCCTAAGGGGCGATCGCCCACGGTTTTAACGTCGGCATACACCGGATTGAGGGTAATCACATCTCGAGTTAACGACACCTGATGGGGAGTGGTCTCGTCTCCGTGGCGTAATTCCAGGGTAACGTCGCTGCCCCGCTGCCCCCGCATTCGGGCCGCGGCTTCATCCAGAGATAACTCAGTGGTGGCTACCCCATCAATGGTCAGCACAATATCTTTAGGCTGAATGCCGGCCGCTTCTGCTGGCGAGCCGTGAATCGGTGCAATCACCCGCAACCAACCCGACTTGTCCTCGTCTTTGGTAATCTGCAAACCTACCCCAGTGAGTTCGCCGGACGTGCTGGTTTGTAAACTCTGATACTGATCCGGGGGCAGTAACCGGGTGTAGGGGTCTTCCAAGTTGGCCAACATATCCTCGATCGCCTGGTAGGTCTCTGATCGGCTGGCCAGGGGCCGATCTAACATGTGCTGGCGCACAAACCACCAATTGTGGTGGTTAAAGCTTTCATCCACATAAGCCCGATTGACAATCCGCCATACCTCTGCAACCAGGGCCTGTTCCTCATTTAGCGCCAGCGCCGGGGCAGACCCGGCCAGCGCCATAGAACCAATCCATAATCCCAATAGCAGCAGACGTAACAAGGCTTTGATCATAGTGGTGTGTCATCACAGGGCAGATAGTAACAATTTTACCGAAGGCCTCTCGGAAGCGCGATCGCGGATAACCGCTCCTCATAACCCTAAGTTTCCGCATGTTGGCCATGAAGTCGGCCTCTGTGTAACATTATGTTACAGGCTGGTGGGCTGGCTCTCATCTGCTTTTTGTGGTCCTGGGGGCAGCAAGAAGCCCTCAAGGGTATAACTCTTGCGGGTTTGTTCGCCATGAAGGAACCATCGGACGGTAAAATTGAGCCAATGAAATGCGGCTAGGCCATGAGGGCTATGTTACATTTTTCATTGATGGCAATTATTGATATATAGAGCTTTCCGCTTCATGTTTACCAAGCAAGTTACTGACTCTAAGGCCTATCAGTGGTTTAACGAGCGGCTGGAAATTCAGGCTCTGGCCGATGATATTTCCAGCAAATATGTGCCTCCCCACGTCAACATTTTTTACTGCCTGGGTGGAATCACCCTCACCTGCTTCCTGATCCAGTTCGCCACTGGATTCGCGATGACTTTTTACTACAAGCCGACGGTGACCGAAGCTTTTAGTTCTGTGCAGTACCTGATGACTGATGTCAACTTTGGTTGGCTGATTCGGTCGATCCATCGCTGGTCCGCCAGCATGATGGTGCTGATGATGATCCTCCACGTGTTTCGGGTCTACTTGACCGGCGGTTTCAAGAAGCCCCGGGAACTCACCTGGGTAACCGGTGTGGTGCTGGCGGTGATTACGGTCACCTTTGGTGTAACCGGCTACTCTCTACCCTGGGACCAGGTTGGATACTGGGCGGTGAAGATCGTTTCTGGTGTTCCTGGTGCCATTCCTGTGGTGGGCAGTACCGTAGTGGAACTCATGCGTGGTGGCGAAGCGGTTGGTCAGGCAACCCTGACCCGGTTCTATAGTCTGCACACTTTTGTTTTGCCCTGGGCGATCGCGGTATTTATGCTGCTGCACTTCCTGATGATTCGCAAGCAGGGTATCTCTGGCCCCTTGTAAGCTGACTCAACCTGAGTTGATTTAGACGGTGCTGATGTAAGAAAGCCTGCTAGCCCTAGGGCCAATGGTTTTCTTGGGTTTGATAGAATTATTGGGCCTAGCCCAAGCTGGCTGTAACAGGAGAATTTTTGAATGGCGACCCTTAAAAAACCGGATCTCAGCGATCCTAAGTTGAGAGAAATGCTGAAGCAGGGCATGGGGCACAACTACTATGGTGAGCCTGCCTGGCCCAACGACCTGCTGTATATCTTCCCCGTGGTGATTTTGGGCACGATTGCCTGCTGTGTGGCTCTGGCGGTACTTGATCCAGCCATGGTGGGTGAGCCCGCTGATCCCTTTGCCACTCCGCTGGAAATTTTGCCTGAGTGGTATTTGTATCCCACCTTCCAAATTCTGCGCATTGTTCCCAATAAGTTGCTGGGAATTGGCGCGATGATCGCAATTCCCCTGGGGCAGATGTTGGTTCCCTTCATTGAGAACGTCAACAAGTTCCAGAATCCTTTCCGGCGTCCTGTGGCCACTAGTGTGTTTTTGTTTGGCACAGCGGTAACCCTGTGGTTGGGCATCGGGGCTACCTTCCCAATTGACAAGTCCCTGACTCTGGGGCTGTTTTAGGACAAATTGCTATTGTCATTGTCAGCCTGCGTAGATCGGCAACGGTTTATGCAGGTTTTTTCGTGGGTGATTTTTTCGATAAGTTGATGCTGAAGTGTGGGTTTTTCCGGTACCCTGACCCCTAAGGGTGTTTGTCTGCTGTCAGCCTCATTCAGCGTGTTGAATCGAAGACTCTAAAGCCCAAGGGCCAAGCCATGAGAGGCAACCCCAAACGACATGAGCATCTGCAAGTGGCCAGTCGTCTAGATGTAGTTGGCCAAGTGCAGAGTTGGTTTCAGGAGGTATGCCGTTCCCTGGATGATGATTCAGCCTGGGTAGCTCACCATAGCGATCGCTTGACCCTAGCCCTAACGGAAGGCTTTACCAACGCCGTGCGCCACGCCCATGCCCATCTGCCCCCCGATACCGATATCGATATTGATTTGGCCCTGTGCTGTGATCATCTAGAAATTCGCATTTGGGATCATGGGGATCCCTTTAACCCTGAAGTGTTACCGGAACCCCAGCCTGGGGAGTTACTAGACAGTGGTTATGGTTGGTTTCTGTTGCGTCGCCTGGCCGATAAGGTCACCTATCGACGCCTGCAGGATGGGCGCAACTGCCTGTCTATCGTGAAGTATGGGAAATGCACGGCCTAGACTGTCTGGCAGAAATATGTCAACCGTTGCTGAGGGTGTCAGGTGCTAGGTGATAGGTAACAGGAAGGGTTGGCCGACTGATGCCCCAGAGTTAGTAGGACATGGTTTAGCTGTGTTTGTATTCCAGACCTCCACCTATGGATTTGTGTTCCTGGAAGTGTTCTCCAGCGAGGGGGGCATTCAGTCCTACGTCAGGGATATCTTACAGGCTTATCTGGCCCAGTCTGAGGCTCCCCCGGCGGATGTTTTTGTGTTGCGGGATCCGCCCACAGTTGAAAACCCCTACGATCGCGATGACGGGCCGTTCACCTTTCACTACGGCGCTACCCCCTGGGCACTGCTTGGCCGCCTGCGGCTGGCCCTAACCCTGGCCTTATATTTGGTCCGACGACGACCTCAACGAATCATTTGTGGCCACCAGCGGCTGTTGGGGATGGTAAGTCTGCTGTGCACTGGGGCCAACATTCCCTACAGCGTCATCACCTATGGCAAGGAGGTGTGGTCACCGCTACCCTGGTGGGACCAGCGAGCCCTACAACGGGCTGATCAAATTTGGGCCATTAGTCGCTACAGTCGCGATCGCGCTTGTTTGGCCAATTATCTGGACCCTCAGCGGGTGCAACTGCTGCCCTGCGTGGTTGACGGGGACCGGTTTAGCCCAGGGCCAGCGGCTAACGATTTGATTGACGCTTATAACCTCAGGGACAGCCAGGTGATCATGACGGTGGCTCGGCTCTGGTCAGGGGACATTTATAAGGGGGTCGATGTCACCCTGCGGGCCTTACCGGCGATCGCCGAGGTGATTCCCAAGATCAAATATCTGGTGATTGGTCGTGGGGATGACCAACCCCGCTTGGCGGCACTGGCCCAGGATCTAGGGATAGCTGACCGAGTGATCTTTGCTGGGTTTGTCCCTACCGCCGCCCTCCCCGCCCACTACCGTTTGGCCCAGGCCTATGTGATGCCCTCCCAGGAGGGGTTTGGCATTGTCTATCTAGAAGCACTCGCCTGCGGTATCCCGGTGCTGTCCGGGGATCAAGATGGCTCAGCAGACCCACTGCAAGACGGTCGCCTGGGCTGGCGCGTCCCGTCCCAAGATGTCAACGCCGTTGTCACCGCCTGCCTGGCCATGCTGTCCGGTCGTGATCGGCGCTGTAATGGGGTTTGGCTACGGCAGGAAACCCTGGCCGCTTTTAGTCCTCCGACGTTAGCCCACCGACTGACCCAAGCCTTGGCCCTGACGCCAGCGGTGAACCACCCAATTCCTGGGGCCACAACCCTGGACGCTACAATAAGATGTCGTCAGCACCACTTGACTACAGACTATCCCCAGCACAAGGGAGAGGGAGAGTACCCACCGTGAATCAAAATGGCTTCAAACAGATGCAGATTAATCTGTCAGGGCTTGGCTGCTGGATTACGTTTTTTGGCGTGATCTGGCTGTTGGGTGCGGTGGGCCTAGGGTGGTTGGTCAGGTCCCTAGCGGTGTTGGTGCTGTTGATTATGCTGGCCCCGGTGTTGCTGTTTCTAGGGTTCCGATTTTGGCTCAAGCGCAGCCTGGTCCAGGCCGATTGTCCGGTGTGTACTACGGCATTGACCGGCATTAAGGGCACCCAAACCCAGTGCCCCAACTGTGGCACCCTGCTCAAGGCCGACGGCGAAGGCTTCCACCGTCTCCAAGAGGAGGGCACTATTGATGTGACGGCCGTAGATGTTACCCCTGAGCCTCCCTCAAGCCTTCCTGAAGGGGAAAATCCCTAGGACAGAAAGGCAGAAGTCAGAAGGATGTAAGGTTTTGCCCGTGCCCAGCAAAGAAACTCCTGGGCTCACCAGGGTTCCCACCCCCCTGCATAGGTGAGCGATTTATGCCGTCAAGGACTAGTCTTCGCTGATGGTCAATGTGTAGTTTGTGGTGGTCTGGTTGGCGTTGCCGATAAAGAAGGAATAGCTCCCTTGGTTTAACAGCCCTGGGGCTCTGATCGCCCCGTTGTTGTCGCTCGTGGTGTGGCACTCGCTAAAGCCCCCAGGTCCTTCAATCAGTAGGGTGAGGCCACTGTCCCCAGTGGCATTGACATGGACTGAGGCAAAATCTTGGGTGACTTGCAAAATTTGGGTGGGGTCGTTGGCTAAAAAGCCACAGCTGGATGCCTGAGTCGGGGTAACCGAACCACTGGTTTGAACGGGTTGGTCTAGGGGGGTTTGGGCTACAGGTTGAGCCAGAGCTGCACCGCCCATCACCAGCATGGCTGTGGTGGATAGGGTTAGAAACGGCTTTAACACCTTCATGGTTGAACCTCCTGAAACGCGGGCGGATGGAATGGCGCTTACTGACTAAGCGGCTCTGCCTGACTTAACCTAATCTTAGTCAGTAAGCCAGGTAACTGTGACAGTGGATGGGCCAGTTTTGAAAATGCCACGGCTAATTGTTAGCAATGGTTACACTCTATCGGAAGATTTTGTGCTTTCCCGATCAACCTGGCAGAAAGCGTGCCCATAACCTGAATTGAGTGGTACAACAGGAGCTATATTTAGCCCCCTTATCCTTAGCGTTAAGGTTAGGACTTGAGTGGGCTTGAACCTGTGGCTGTGGCATAGGCCGCAATGGTAATGATGTTGTGAATCGTTGATTATGGCCCAGTTCTCCCAACGGCAGCCCATTTCGGCCCAGGCATCCACCTCAACGGTCAAGGGCTGGCTTTCTGATCAGCAGAGTTTGACCCTGCGACGCTTGCTCGCTTGGGGGCTGGAGGCTAGTTTGCTGGTTGGCAGTGTGACCTTGCCCTGGGCTTTGGGGGAGGCGGTACGCCAGCGGTCTGACGCTGATTTGGTTCCCCTCAATCCTGCTGCTAGTCTGGTTCAGGGAGCGATCGCCCGGGCTGTGGGCTGGTCCCGCCCAACGTTGATCACTGAGGTGCCACCCCTGACCAACCTGCTTTGGTTGGGCGCTCTGGGGTTACCTGTGGTGCTGGTTGGTAGCCAAATTCACAGCTTGGGCAAAACCGGTAAAACCTGGCCTAAAGCCTGGCTGGGGCTGCAAGTGGTCATCCCAGACAGCCCGATGCCAGGGTATGGGGTAGCGGTTAAGCGTGAGCTGAGCCGTTGGGGGGTACCAACGGTGATCGCCTATGGGCTGTGGGTCGGCAGTGGCGCTTTTCCTGCCCTCCCCTGGCTGGGGGGATTGGTTGTGGTCTGCAGCCTCGGTCAAGGTATGACAGCCCTGACCAGTCGCAGTCGGCGATCGTTCCATGATCATCTAGCGGGCACTCGGGTGGTGCTGCTGCGGGGAGGGCAAATCCCCCTCAAGTATCGGCCGGAGCCGTCGGATTCCCCCGGGGTGAATGGGGCGTCGGCCTATGGCTTTGGGCCGAATGGCTTTGTCACCTCTAGGGGCATGCCGCTGGTGCCCCGATCGCTGCTAACGATAACTGAAGAATATGGTGGCCTGCGGGCAGTTGTGCTGGCCCCGCCCGATCCGGCCTTAGGGGCGACTCAGCCGCAGGGCTGGCGACGGTACCTGACTCTACCCGTGGTAGGCGGAATCGCCGGGGTGCTGGCCCTGGCGGCGGTGGGCGGACTATGGCTATCCCGCGATCGCGCCCTCCAGCCTATGGCCCAGCAGCAAGACGATTTATTTTTGGCCCTGGTCGAAAACCTGAGCCAGAAGGCCACATCCTTTAGCGATCGCCAAGCCGCGGCCCTGGCCCTGGCCAGCACCCAAGATCCCCGAGCTATTACCCTGCTGGTGGATATGCTGGCCCAAACCGGTGACCCGGCCCTGCTGGATACGCTGCAACAGGCTCTCGTGACCATGGGCCTGCCCGCCATCCCCCCGTTGCAGCGGCTGAACCTAGCCCTGGCCAATGATATTGTGTCCCTGCCGCCGGAACAGCAAATGATTCCCCGGCTGCGGCAACGGACGATTAAGCGCACCTTGGCCAAAATTTTGGTGCTGCATAGCGGCAACTTACAGGATGTCGATCTGAGCGGCACCCAGTTGGGCTATGTGGTGGATAGCCCCGACGCGTTTACCCTCGTTTTAGAACAACAGAATCTGGCCGGGGTCAGTTGGCGTAATGCTCTGCTTGCGGGGGCACGGTTGCGCAAGGCCATCTTTTTTGACCCTGGCCCGGATGGCCGTAAAGACACCTTCGACGACTGGATTACCGACTTTAGTGGTTCGGACCTGACCGAGGCTAGCCTGGTGGCGGCGGAGCTGCGGCACACCCTGTTTCGCAATACTAGCCTGCTGCGGGCTAACCTGAGCAATGCCCAGGCGGCCTATGCCAATTTTTCTGGGGCCAACGCTAGCAGCACTCGCTTTATAGCGGCAGATGTCAGTCACGGCCAATTTAAGGACACCAGTTTAGTGGGGGCTGACCTGACGGAAGCCAGGTTAGACCAGGCCAGTTTTGTTGACGCTCGTCTGCGGGAAGCGACGTTGGCCTGGGCGAGTCTGATCAAGGCTGATTTAAGTCACGCTGACCTCACGGATACCAACCTGACGGGGGCTGATTTGTCAGGGGCGCGGTTGGTACAGGCTGACCTCAGCTATAGCCTGCTCCAGGGGGCCGATTTGACCGATGCCAACCTAGAAAACGCCGATTTGCAAAATACGAACCTGGAGGGGGTCATCCTTGCGGGGGCTAACCTAGCCGGAGCCAACTTTGATGGGGCTCAGTTTGTGACCCCGGAACGCCCCCAGGCCGATAGTTTCATCACGACGTCTAGGGAGCTAGAGCAAGGAGAGGCCCTAGCGGGGGCCGACTTCTCCCAGGCCCGTAACCTGCGGGGCGAACAGTTAACGTATATCTGCCTGCAAGGGGGACTGCATCCGGCCTGTAGTACAGGGTTTTAGGGGTGGATGGGTGAAGGGTGGATGAGAATGCAGGGGCAGACCCGTGTGTCTGCCCTGTGTGTCTGTCCTGCAGCGAAGAATGGGTAGATGGGAGCTGATATCCTGAAGCAGAAACCAGCCTATATAGTTAACCGCCTATGCAACGTACTCGACTTAGCACCCTGATTGATGATCTTGGCGATCAGTTTAGGCTGTGGCTGATCAATCCCTGGCGCCGGGTTTCCCTGGTGTTGATTAGTCTGCTGCTGGGCTACTACTTTGCGGTGGCGATCGCCGCGATCGCCGGTCAAGCGGCGGCCCAGGATGTGGTCATTTCCCTATTTCTGGTGATTGCGGCAGAGTTTGTCAACTGGTTGGTCTATAGCCGCCGCTGGCGCGATCCTGAACTGGTGCGAAAAGTGCCCAAACCCCTGTGGGTCGACTGTATCAATAGCTTTAAGCTGGGGGCCATCTATGCCTTGTCGGTAGAAGCCTTCAAACTAGGCAGCTAACGTAACGTGAGTTCGGGATAAGACAAGTCTCTGTATTTAGACACATACCCCTTCATTCTTCGTTTTTTGTTTTTCGCTCTTTGTTTTTCCCTCTTCCCCTACAGCCCCTGCTGAATGTACTGCAAAATTCCCCGGGCGATTGCCTGGGCCATTGTACTACGCCAAGCCGGGTCAGCTAGGCGGGGGGCATCCCGGGCACCAGTGACAAAGCCCACCTCCACCAGGGCGGCTGGCATGGTGGTATGGCGCAGTACATAGAACCGGGCCTGCTTCACGCCGCGATCGTTCATGCCGGTGGCCGCCAACATACTGGACTGGAGAGCCGTTGCCAGCCGCCGCCCCGATTCGGAGGCAAAATAGGTTTCAACCCCGTTCACATCTGGCCTTGACATACTGATGGCGTTGGCATGGATGCTAACAAACAAATGGGCGTTGGCCTGGTTGGCAATCCGGGTACGGGTCTGTAAATCGAGGGTGCGGTCGTCTCGGCGGGTCATCACCACCGTAATCCCTTGGCTCTCTAAAATCTCTGCCACTTGCAGGGAAATGGGATTGACCACTTGCTTTTCTTGCAGGCCATTAATTCCCACAGCCCCTGGATCACGCCCTCCATGGCCAGGGTCGATAGCGACCACCACTCGTCCATTGGGCACCTGTGGCATGGTCAAAGGACCACTGGGGGGTGGAGCGGGTTCAGCCAGGGGCGGTGTAGCCGGGGTTGGGTTGGCCGGAGCCGGGGTCGCCGCCGTCGGGGGAGCTTGCGCTGCCGCTGGTGCGGCAGGTGCCGCCTGGGGGGGTGGCGGCTCGTCTTGCACACTGCTAATGGGGACCCCGCTAGGGGGCAAGACCACCACCCCGCTATTATTTCGCAGGGCGCGCCAATCAGGGCTGGTTGGCCCCAATTTCAAGGCAAGACGTGTGGAGGGAGGATTGGTGTCCTGCTGAGTAATGTCCCAGGTGAGAATGCTGTAACGGTAATTGGGCAGATCTTCAGGACGCAAGGACTCGGATACAACCGTATTGGGTAGATCGATCACCGCCATTCGATCATCTAGCCCCTCCCCGGTGATCTGCACTGAGGGCGTCGGCGACTCGCCCCTCACCTGAATTAAAAATCCATCGCCAGTGGTGACGACGCCAGTCAGCGTTGCTGCCGCCTCAGCACCGCTATGGCCCTGCACCCGGTTAGCACTGCCGCTAGGAGCAGGAATTGCCCCCGCCGGAGCAGCCCCATTGCCAGTGGGGGTCGGTAGCTGCACCACCCACTGGTTAGGCCGCACTCCCTGCACCCTGACCGCCTGAGGAGCTACGGCATAGCCCTCTGACAGCTCAATCACCAGGCGAGCGGTTTGGCTATCGAACTGCCCTGCCCGCACTTCCCGTACCGCCCCTCCTACCGCCTGTCGGGTATTGTTGCCCCCCAAACGAGTGCCGGGCAAATCAACCACGATGCGAGTAGGGTTCGACAGCATCTGCGCCGTGGGCTGTACTTCGCTATCCGTGGTAAATACCAGTTGATTCGCATCGGCGTCAAACCACCAGGACTGGAGGGTAGCTGCCCTGACGGGGACAGTCATGACCAAAGCACTGATGGGAGCTAGTGCGCCAGCGATGAGCCATCTCGACTCCATAAGCACGACCAAAAAATGACCAACCGACAGTATAGCGACGGCTGGCCAATTGGTGTCATAGGTAGGACCTAATTCAATCGCACCAAGCTCACCATGGCGAGCTATTCGCGGATTTAGTGATTGAGTTAATTCCCTAGCGGTTAGAGGCTGGCGAATACATCACGGGCGGCGGCGATGGTGGTATCGATATCCTCGTCGGTGTGGGCCAGGGAGGTAAACCCAGCTTCGAACTGGGATGGGGCCAGATAGATCCCCCGTTCTAGCATAGCCCGGTGGAAGCGGCTGAACTTCTCCAGATCGGATTGCTTTGCATCTTCGTACCGATGCACCGGCCCCGGATGGAAGAACAGGCCGAACATGGCGCTGATGTGGCCGCCATAGACCTGATGGCCCGACTCTCGAGCCGCCTGTAGTAGCCCCTGGATAAGTTTGGCGGTAATGCGGTCGAGTTCGTCGTAGGTACCGGGGCGCTGCAAAAGCTCCAGGGTTTTGATCCCAGCGGTCATCGCCAGGGGGTTGCCGGACAGGGTACCGGCCTGGTACACCGGCCCTGCCGGGGCAATCATTTCCATAATCTCCCGCCGACCGCCGTAGGCCCCGACCGGTAGGCCACCGCCGATCACCTTCCCTAGGGTGGTCAGGTCCGGGGTGACGTTGAACTTAGCCTGGGCACCGCCGTAGGCAATGCGGAAGCCCGTCATCACCTCGTCAAACACCAGCAGGGCATCGTTTTCTTGGGTAATTTCCCGCAGCCCTTCTAGGAAGCCGCCATCGGGGATAATGAACCCAGAATTGCCCACCACCGGCTCCAGAATCACCCCGGCAATTTCCCCAGGATTTTGGGCAAACAGCTGCTTTACCGCTTCCAGGTCATTGTAGGGGGCCGTCAGGGTGTCACTGGTGGAAGACTTGGGCACTCCAGGAGAATCAGGTAGGCCCAGGGTGGCCACCCCAGACCCAGCCTGGACTAAAAACATGTCGGCGTGGCCGTGGTAACAGCCCGAAAACTTAATGATTTTATTCCGCTGGGTGTAGGCTCGCATCAGCCGCAACACCGACATACAAGCTTCAGTACCCGAGTTAACGAAGCGCACCATCTCGATGCTAGGCACCGCCTGGATCACCATTTCGGCCAACACATTTTCTAAGTAGCAGGGAGCGCCAAAGCTGGTGCCCTTTTCCAGGGCGGCGGACAGGGCTTGGAGCACCTCAGGATGGGCGTGACCGCAGATGGCAGGTCCCCAGGTACCGACATAGTCAATATATCGGTTGCCGTCTACATCCCAGACATAGGCACCTTTGACATGGTCAAACACGATGGGTTGACCGCCGACGGACTTAAACGCCCGCACCGGTGAGCTAACGCCGCCAGGCATGAGGTTTTGGGCGGCGTTAAAAATTTCTTCTGATTTTGCGGTTTTTAATGGAGTTGCACTGACCAAAGCACTTTCCTCTCAGATACCTAATTCAATGGCCTAATTTAACGACAAAGGCAATCAGCGGCCACAGACCAAAAGCCACGAGAACCTTCCCTGAATGTCAACACATCAGGTGGCCAAAAATTGCCCTGGCCAACCAACGGTAAGCCAGGAACACAGTCGCCTGAAAATTGACTCTGATCATTATCCTATTGATTTGATCAGCGCAGGCGCAGGATGTTAAGGAATGTAGCGTTAGCGTCGCAACTGATGCAGTCGACCCTGCTTAAGTTGCACCACCGGATGGTTAGAAATGCGCACTAACTGTTCGTCGTGGGTGGTGACGAGCACCGTAATGCCAATGGAATTTAGCTTTTTCAGGATCTTGATCACCTGCAGGGAGTTGTCGGCGTCCAGGTTGCCGGTGGGTTCATCGGCTAGCAAGAGGGGCGGGGTGTTGACCACGGCCCGGGCAATGCTGACCCGCTGTTGCTCACCCCCAGATAGTTCGTCAGGGAAGCAGTGGGCTTTGGCCTGGAGCCCCACCATTTTCAGGGTGGGCCAGAGGCGACGGTGAATTTCCTTGCGGGTAAAGCCCTGAGCCCAGAGTACGAAGGCCACGTTTTCGGCCACGGTGCGCTTAGGGATTAGCTTGTAGTCTTGGAACACCACTCCGATGCGGCGGCGCATTCTAGCGAGGCGATCGCCCCG
>SLIY01000108.1 GCA_007135385.1 Leptolyngbyaceae cyanobacterium CSSed165cm_216 | reverse complement strand
ATGCTTACCTGCGCCACAGTGGCCAGCGCCAACAAGTCACCCTGGCCGAACTTAATCCTCATTTTAATCGGCTGATTAAGCAAGGACTGCTCACCACCGCCAGTAGTTATGCACCGCAGTGCCCCCCCCTGTTGGTGGAAGTGGCCACCCGCGACGCCCTGCACCAGGGCACTTTTGAGGCTATGGTCAAGGCCGTGCAGGAAAAACTGCCCATATCAACTGTTCCCTGGAACAAAAGCCAGCGTCACTTTCACAACCAAGATCAATTGATTCGGGAGGTGCGGATCGGGCTGTACCGAGTCGACTGGGAATACATGGCAGCCCAGTTTGACGCTTACTACAACACCCTGTTTTCTTCTAACGCTATTTCCATCACCCAGGTGATGGAGCTGATTTGTAACAATCCCTTCGAGCGCGACTGGTTCGTCACCCTCAAACCAGATCCCAACCTGTATGAAGTTGCCCTCAGCAGCCTCTGTCTCAACTCGATGATGGCGGTGACGCCAGCGGAGGATGCCTTTGCCCTACTCCAGGAAGCATGTAGCCGCCCCGACGTCACTGTCTCCGAGCGCTTGAGGAACCTCTGGATTGAACAACTGCTGGTCCGAGGCCATCTGCAGGAGGCCCAGACGGCCTTGACCGAATTAGCCCAAGAGTCCCCAGAAGAGACCCTGCTGTTGCAGGGGTGGCTGAGCAGCTTGCAAGGGGACTATGACCAAACCATCGAAGTGGGTACTGTGGCCCTAAAGTGGCTGAAAAAAAAGACCAGCAAGCGCAAGGTTTACTTTAATAGCACGGCTGGGCTGTTTTTGGTGATGGCCCTGATTCAAGCGGGCTCTCCCCCTAGCCTAAAGCAGGCAGAAGAGTATGCCCACCTGATTGCTGACCAGGGTTATCACCACTGGATGAGTGTGATGTATAGCTGTCTGGAAAAAGTCGCCCAGGTGCTGCAGGGCAACACAGCGGCCAAGCGCTATCTCACCAGTACTCCGGTCAGCACCCTGGAGAATGCCTCTAGCTTTGAGACGCTGATTGACATGCTCAGTCTCTACTGGGTGGATCTGGGCAATGCTCGTCAACGGCTGCCCAACTACGTAGGGCAGTTTTACAAGAAAGCCCAGGCCGCTGGCTATGACTGGTTTGCCCTGGAAATGGCGGAACTGCTGACCCGTCTAGATCCTGACGGCACCTATGGCAAAGAGGCCACGGCCCTGCGTGAGAAAACCGGCATTCACCCCCTGGTGGATTTAATTCAACCCAAGGAACCCTGGGAACTGTCCTTAACGGCCCTGATGGGGCTCAATCCCACCACCCCTAAACAGGCCACTACCACAGCGCCCACCAGCTATCGACTGGTCTGGTTTTTGACCGTCTATCCCCATGACAGTTGGCAGCTCCAGCCCAAGGAGCAGAAAATTAGCGTCAAGGGGGGCTGGAGCCGGGGACGGGCGATCGCCCTCAAGCGCCTGAAACAAGAGCTGCGCTCCTTTGACTATCTCACCCCCCAAGACATCCAAATTTGCTCTAACCTGGTGCAGGATAACTACAGCTACGGCTACGACAACTACAAATTTCAGGAGCAGGCCCTGCTGGATCTGGTGGGCCATCCCCTGGTGTTTTGGGAAGATTCTCCCACCATGCGGGTGGAGGTGGTGAAGGGGGAACCTGCCCTGATGGTGCGTCAGGCCCAAGCGGGTAAGCTAGCCATTTCCCTGACCCCAGCGATAGAGGGCAAAGCCGCGATCGCCCTAGTCAAGGAGACCCCCACCCGGCTCAGGGTGGTGGAATTTACCGCCAACCACCATCGCATCGCCGAGGTGCTGGGACCTCAGAATTCCCTAGAGGTGCCCGAAGCCGCCAAAGAGCAAGTGCTAGCGGCGATCAACGCCGTGGCTGGGCTGGTGACGGTGCATTCTGACATTGGTGGCGGGGTGGCCGATGCCGAGGCGGTGGACGCCAATCCCCAACCCCACCTGCACCTGCTCCCCGCCGGGGAAGGACTAAAGGTGGCCCTGCTGACGCGCCCCTTTGGGGAGGATGGCCCCTACTATCGCCCCGGTAGCGGCGGCGAAATGGTGATTGCCGACATCGACGGCAAACGGCTGCAAACCCACCGTGACCTAAAGCAGGAGAAAGCCCTGGCCCGCACCGTCGAAACCACTTGCCCCACCCTGCAGCGGCTCGATGATGAAGCGGGGGAGTGGTTAATTGATGACCCCGAAGCCTGCCTGGAACTGCTGCTGGAAATTCAGGAGTTGGGGGACCAGGCAGTGGTGGAATGGCCGGAAGGGGAAAAGATGCGCATCGCCAGCCGAGTCAGCCTCAGTAACTTCAAAATCCAGATCAAACGCCAGCGGGACTGGTTTGCCGCCAGTGGTGAGCTGCAAATCAGCGACGATGAGGTGCTGGACATGCAGCGGCTGATGGAGCTGCTAGAGGCCTCCCCTGGTCGGTTTGTGAAGCTGGCCGATGGTCAGTTCCTGGCCCTGACCCAAGAGTTTCGCAAGCGCCTAGATGACATGCGCGCCTTTTCTGAGAAAAGCGGGAACGGGGTGCGGTTCCATCCCCTGGCCTCCCTGGCCATGGACGACTGGATGGAGGAGGTGGGCCAACTCAAAACCGACAAGCACTGGAAAGACCACGTCAAACGCCTAAAAGCCGCCCAAAACCTCCAGCCGGAGCTGCCCTCCACCCTGCAAGCGGAGCTACGGGACTACCAGATCGAAGGGTTTAACTGGCTGGCCCGCCTGGCCCACTGGGGAGTGGGGGCTTGCCTGGCCGATGACATGGGCCTGGGCAAAACCCTGCAAGCCCTGGCGGTGATTCTCACCCGCGCCCCCGACGGCCCTACCCTGATTGTCGCCCCCACCTCGGTGTGCATGAACTGGATTAGCGAGGCGGAAAAGTTTGCCCCCACCCTGACGCCGAAGCAGCTGGGCAGCGGCGATCGCCAAAAGCTGCTAGACAACCTACAGCCCTTTGATCTGTTGGTGTGCAGCTACGGCCTGCTGCAACAAGATGATGTAGCGGCAATGCTGGCCCAGGTGCAGTGGCAAACCATTGTTCTAGACGAGGCCCAGGCGATTAAGAACTCGGCCACTAAACGGTCTAAGGCGGCGATGCAGCTCCAGGGGGGCTTCAAAATTCTCACCACTGGCACCCCGATCGAAAACCACCTGGGGGAACTGTGGAACCTGTTCCGGTTCATCAACCCCGGGTTGCTGGGCTCCCAGGACCAGTTCAGCCAAAAATTTGCCAACGCCATCGAGCGCAACCAGGATAAAGCCGCCCGCAATCGGCTGAAGCGGCTGATTCAGCCCTTCATTCTGCGCCGCACCAAGAGCCAGGTGCTAGACGAACTGCCCGCCCGTACTGAAGTCACCCTCCAGGTGGAACTCAGTGCCCAGGAAATGGCCTTCTATGAAGCCCTACGGCGGGATGCGGTGGAAAAGCTGGCCGACCCCACTGTGGAGGCGGGCACCAAACACCTGCAAGTGCTGGCGGAAATTATGCGGCTGCGGCGGGCCTGCTGTAACACCCGTCTGGTCAATGCCGATACCCCCTTGCCCAGCGCCAAGCTGGAAGCCTTTGGGGACATTCTGGAAGAACTGATAGAAAATAACCACAAGGCCCTGGTATTCAGTCAGTTTGTGGACCACTTGACCATTCTGCGGCAGTTTCTGGACGGCCAAAACATTCACTACCAGTATCTGGATGGCAGCACCCCCGCCAAAGACCGCCAGAAACGGGTGGATGCCTTCCAGGCTGGGCAGGGGGATGTGTTCTTAATTAGCCTGAAGGCGGGGGGCACCGGCCTCAACCTCACGGCCGCCGACTATGTGATTCACATGGACCCCTGGTGGAACCCAGCGGTGGAAGATCAAGCCAGCGATCGCGCCCACCGCATCGGCCAACAGCGCCCGGTCACCATCTATCGTCTAGTGGCCAAAAACACCATTGAGGAGAAAATTGTTGACCTGCACCGGCAAAAACGCGACCTGGCCGACAGCCTGCTAGAAGGCACCGACATGAGCGGTAAGATTTCCACCGACCAACTATTGCAGCTGATTAGCGAAGGGTAGGGATGAGACTTTGCCTGCGATCGCGGTGTCTGTTGAGCTACTTTAGCCAGAGAAGGGGTTCCCCTGGATGGTGAGCGTGTACTATTAGCATAGGCCACCCCAGCTAACCTGCTTAGAAGACCCATGTTTGAACAGACCTTCAGAAACCTTGATGACGTTCTCTGGAAAGAGGCAGGCTGCACCACCGAGCTAGACTACACGGAGCAGACATCATGGCTGCTATTTTTGAAATATTTGGATGACCTGGAGTATGAGCGGGCGATCGAAGCTGAGCTGCTGGGTAAGCCTTATACGTTTTTGCTAGAGGAAGCCTATCGCTGGTCGAGCTGGGCGGCGCCCAAGCAGGCCAATGGTGAGCTTGACCACGACAACGCGCTAATCGGCGATGACCTGATCGACTTTGTTAACCACAAGCTGTTTCCCTATCTGCAAGGGTTTAAGCAGCGGGCCAGCAGTCCCAACACCATCGAGTACAAGATTGGCGAGATTTTTGGGGAGATCAAAAACAAGTTTCAGAGTGGCTACAGCCTGCGGGATGCGCTGGAGTATATCGACGAGCTGCGGTTTGGCTCCCAGGAAGAGAAGCACGAACTCTCGCACCTGTATGAGGCCAAAATCAAAAATATGGGCAACGCGGGGCGCAACGGCGGGGAGTATTACACGCCGCGTCCGCTGATTCGCGCCATGATTCAGGTGGTGCGGCCCCAACTGGGGGAGACGATTTACGACGGGGCCTGCGGCTCGGCGGGGTTTTTGTGCGAGAGCTATGAGTACCTGCGCCGGGGCCAGCTCACGACCCAGCAGCTCGAAGACTTGCAAACCCGCACCTTCACCGGCAAAGAGAAGAAGAGTCTGGCCTATGTCATCGGCATCATGAACATGATTCTGCATGGCATCGATGCGCCGAATATCGTCCACACCAACACCCTGACGGAAAACCTCAGCGATGTTCAGGACAAGAATCGCTTTGATGTGATCCTGGCGAATCCGCCGTTTGGGGGCAAAGAGCGGAAGGAGGTGCAGCAAAACTTCCCGATCAAAACGGGGGAAACGGCGTTCCTGTTTTTGCAGCACTTCATCAAGATGCTGCGGCAGGGGGGCAGAGCGGCGGTGGTGATCAAAAACACCTTTCTATCGAACTCTGACAATGCCTCCCGCGCCATTCGGCGAGAGCTGCTGTCGAGCTGCAACCTGCACACGGTGCTCGACTGCCCCGGCGGCACGTTCATTGGGGCGGGGGTGAAGACGGTGGTGCTGTTTTTTGAGAAGGGCCAGCCGACGGAGAAGGTCTGGTATTACCAGCTCGACCCAGGGCGGAATATGGGCAAAACCCACCCGTTGAATGACGATGACCTGAAGGAGTTTGTGGAACTCCAGGCGACGTTTGCGGAAACGGAGAAATCTTGGTTTTTGGATTTGGAGGATGTTGATCCCGAAACTTTTGACCTGTCGGTAAAGAACCCCAACGCCCCAGAAGAAGCCCCCCTTCGCGACCCGCAGGAAATTATGGATGAGATAGCGGCACTGGATGCAGAGAGTGCAGGGATTTTGGCTGGGATTGGGGGGATGTTGCGATGAAGGGATGGAGGACTTGTCCCCTTGAGGAAGTTGTCAGATTCATTGACTATAGAGGGAGAACCCCCAAAAAGACCGAATCGGGAATGCGTTTGATTACGGCAAAGAACGTCAAAATGGGCTATCTACAAATTGAGCCTAGGGAGTTTGTAGATCCAGACATTTATAGTGAGTGGATGACACGAGGCATTCCCAAAAAAGAGGATGTCCTATTTACAACAGAAGCCCCACTTGGCAACGTTGCTCAACTAGATACCGCCGAAAAGGTGGTTTTCGCACAGCGCATTATTGTGATGCAGCCCGACAGAGAAGTCTTGGATCCGACATTTCTCAAATATCTTCTTCTATCCGGTCTCATGCAGAAACGCATTCATGAGAAGGGAACTGGAGCGACAGTTAAGGGAATCAAATCGCAGCTACTCAAAAAGATTCCCATTCCGTTTCCAGCCTCTCTTGCTGACCAAAAGCGGATTGTGGCGATATTGGATGAGGCGTTTGAGGGGATTGATGGTGCGATCGCAAACACCGAAAAGAACCTCGCCAACGCCCGCGAACTCTTTGAAAGCT
>SLIY01000455.1 GCA_007135385.1 Leptolyngbyaceae cyanobacterium CSSed165cm_216 | reverse complement strand
CATAACGTGAGAAATAGATGACCGCCCGTCTGGAGCAGCTTGGATGAAAGAGGCAGGTGCGCCTTACTAGCCGTCTGCCAAAGATTTGATAGATGCGAATCGCCGCGATAGCCAAATACTTCAGCAGACCGTCTATGGCTTGTCTCACGAAGATGCTGGGTTAGGTAAGGGTGACGAAGTCGCCTGCTTAGGTGGAGCTAGCTGAACAGCTGTTCCCCAAGCAAATACCTCAAATGCCTGCGATGGTCCAGCACACCCCTGAGCCACAGCTGTCCGATTCTGGAAACTAACGAACAAGAGTCCGTTAGCTCCTTTTCCTACAGCGCTTTCAACCAGTCGGTCGAGAGCTGCTTGATAAGTAGATTCAACCTTTACCCCTGATCCGCAGGAGTCGGTAGTACTAGCAAAACCGATGACGATGCCAATTACCCGGTAAGGCTGGGATATACCACCAGAGCTGACCTTGATGTTTGCCGAAGTCTTGGGTTCAGATTTTGTTGGTGTAGCTCTCATCGTGGAATCTTTTGCTCCCAATTCTTCTAAGTAAGCATTGGCTAGGCGCAATAGTCAAGACATTTTTCTGGTCCTAGCCTCCTTTGCTATGCTGCTACTACCCACCTGAAGCCCCACCCCATGTCAGGCCCACTAGAACGCATCAGTATAGGCAATCGCATCAACCGCCCCCCTGAGGCAGAAGTAGCCCGCCTGACCTGGGCCGAGGACTGCTGCGAGTTGGTAATCAGCGCCCTTTGTCTGCTTTCGCGTGTGCGAGTTAGTTGACCCCCAGCAGGCTAAGCTGTTGCTGCCCTGGCAAGAATGCCCCTTCCACCTGTCCCGGTTCGACCCAGCGGCCTCCCCACTTTGATCAGTTTCGAGCCATGCCCGAGGCCCACCTGGCCATTGTGGTGGTTTTGACCGAATTTGAGCCAACCATCAAGCCCTGGGGGAACCCAGTGGCCCCAGCAATAGAACCGGCCAAGGCACCTCCAAATCAGGTACCCACCCCGCATATTGCCGCAGCCCAGGGACGGCATAGGGCAGCACAAACCGCAGCGATCGCAGGGAAGCAGGCCGCTTGCCATCTGCATCCACCAACCCATACTCCCTCGCTAGTTCCGCCACAATCTGCACCTGACCCGTGCGCCGTAGCACTGTAGAGTCAGCGGCCAGGGCCGCCATTACCCGTCCCGTCAGTAGTGGGGTTTCCCAGTTGTAGTTGGCGGGGCTGGCGTCTGCCTGGGCGTCACTGGCTGGATCTGCCAGGCCCATCTCCGCAGCAAACTGAGTCATTAGCTCGGTGCCCACGATACCCGGCCAGATCGAAAAAGAGGCCACCTGATACTTTTTGAGTTCTACGGCCATGTCCGCCGCCATGCGATCGCAGGCCGCCTTACCCACCCCGTAGGGCACCCCAAAGATGTAGGACAGCCCGCCCCAGGAGGACAGTGTACAAATCAGCCCTCGCTGACGGGGCACCATCAGCCGAGCCGCATAGACGCTGGCCACATAGTGACTGCGCAGGCCCACATCATTACAGGCATCCCAGAACGTTGGCTCTGACTCCCAGAAAGGTTTGCCGTAGGCGGCTCTGAGGGCTGGCACGCCAGCATAGGCATTATTCACCAGCAGGTCGAGTTGGCCATCCTGGTCAGTCTGAATCTGCTCAAACAATGCCTGCACCTGGTGATCGTCGCTGTGGTCTACTGGGACTGCGATCGCTACCCCCCCTGCCTGCACCACGGCAGCCGCTGTTTCCTCCAGCGATCCGGTGGACTCAGGGGAGGATGTGAGCGTGCGTCCAGTAATGTAGACCGTGGCTCCAGCTTCTCCAAGGCCGATAGCGATGCCCTTGCCCAAGCCTCGGGTAGCTCCAGTGACCAGGGCGATCGCCCCCTCAAGTGGCTTCATAGGTTTCTCCGGTAGCAGTCGTTAGTTCCGCCAGCTTTCGCTCGCGCGCCAACGCCTCTATTATCACTGCTATAGCCATGAAACTTCGCTATCCTCGCTATAGCGGCCTCAGTCAAAGCATCATAGATTGGGCAGTCAAGGAGTATTCCATGTGTGGACGATTCAGCCTTAATCAAACCGGGGATGACCTAGCTGAAGCGTTTGGCCTGACCACCGTTCCGCCGGTGGCCCCCCGCTACAACATTGCCCCTACCCAGCCGATCGCGTCAGTGGTGGCCACCCCCGAAGCGCCAGAGCCGCACTTCCACCTGTTGCAGTGGGGGCTGATCCCCAGTTGGGCCAAAGACCCAACCATCGGCAGCCGACTGATCAATGCCCGTTCGGAGACGGTCTCTGAGAAGCCCTCCTTTCGGGCCGCCTTTAAGCGACGACGCTGCCTGGTACTAGCCGATGGCTTCTACGAGTGGCAGAAGCAGGCCAATAGCAAGGCCAAGCAGCCCCACTACATCTTCCTTAAGGGGCATAAACCCTTTGCCTTTGCCGGCCTCTGGGAGCACTGGACAGACCCTGCCAGCGGTAGCGAACTCCAGACCTGCACCATTCTGACCACCACCCCTAACCAGCTGATGGAGCCGATCCACAACCGGATGCCGGTGATTTTGCCCCCAGAGGACTATGGGGCCTGGCTGGACCCCAGCTACTATGAACCCCAGGTGCTGCAAGCCATGCTGCGCCCCTACGAAGCCGAGGCGATGGAGCGCTACCCGGTTTCGACGGTGGTGAACAAACCCCAGAACGACACACCAGACTGTATTCAGCCGATTTAGCGATGGCTGTCTTACAACACCAGCACTGCGATCGCCCTGGATATTCCCTTTGCTATGCTGCTACTGCCCACCTGAAGCCATATCCCATGTCAATGTCAGGCCCACGAGAACGCATCAGCATAGGCGATCGCATCAACCGCCCCCACGAGGCAGAAGGAGCCCGCCTGAACTGGGCCGAGGACTGCTGCGAGTTGGTGATCAGCTTCAGCCGCCTGCAAGCCAAGGAAATCAGAGGGGTATAGCAAGGGGTGTTTGAGCTGGGAAAGGCTATGGCCAAAAGGACTTTCATCAATGGCTGAGCGGAAGTGGCGTCAGTTGTACCGTTGACGACTTAGAACGATACATTGAGACATTTTCCAATAGCTTATTTCCAGACTCAGCCCATAGCCGAAAACGTATGGCTAAGGCATTGAAACGTCTTGAGAAGATTCGAAAGACAGTTCGCCCCCTGGCCTAGAGATTCATTATCTTCATCGATTACGCCGCCGATAGTCCCAGGGCATCACTGGGTTAGGCTGGTTCCAGAAATTGAGCCGCTGCTGTCGGGCCTGTTCCTCAGCCGCCAGTAGAGCATCCTGGGTTTCGGGGCAGCGGTGGAGGAATTGGGTATAGACGACGGCATGGCCCTCGCGCACCAGCTTCAGGTTCATGTTCTGGCCACCCGCATAGATCTCAGCCACCATGCGGCCATAGCGGTCAGTGCCAGCCTCCCGGAACTGAATGGTGGAGTTGCGGGAGATGAGCTGACGCAGGCGATCGGTGGCCACTGGTCCCCAGGGGGTTTGGGACGTCTCTGGCGCATCGATGCAGGCCAGGCGGACGGTGATGTTCTCGCCCCGATAGTCCATCCTTAGGGTGTCGCCATCGCCCACAGAGACAACGGTGGCAGAGGGCAGGTTGAGGATAGCGACAGCAGGGGCTGAGTCAGTGCTGGTCCCTAGATCAGGGAAAGCCACCACCGGTCCAGAGCAACCGCTAGCGATCGCCGCTAGCCCAATCCCCCACCCAAAGTTTTGCCAGACCTTCATGCCCAAATCCAATGTCAGTTCTCCCAGGATAGCCGGTCCAGCTAGGGTGAGAGCGCTAAATGGGCCAGAAGGGGAGCCACCACGGCTAAGTAGAGGGGCACCGCCGCCGAGATAAAGCTGATCACAAATCGGGTGTCAAGATTGTTCTCCTGGGCAAAGAGTAGCGTCAGCATACTGGGGGGCAGGGCCGCTCCAGCGAGCACAGCCGCTTGCTCAACACCCTGTAGCCCAAAGGCTTGGGTCGCTGCCCAGCCCAAGCTCAACCCGCAGCCGATCTTGACCAATGCCAGCAGCACGTAACCTCCCATAGAGGAAAGCTGAACCTGAAACTCCATGCCCAACAGCAGCAGGACCAACAGCAGAAAGCTATCCCCAGCGATGTTCAACAGACCCAGCAGCAGGTCATTTTGCCAGCTTAGAACATTGATGATTAGCCCCAGAACAATGGCCCAAAAGAAGGGGGTCTGAGCCAGCTTTAGGATCACGGTACGGCCTGTGATCCCAGCCTGACCAAACCAGGCGGCAAGGCAGTAGACCACCGTGAGTAGGTAGATGGCCTGGGCCAAATCAAACAACACAATCCGGCTGAGGCCCCCGTCGCCAAAAATGAGCAGCATCACCGGGTAGCCCACTGCACCACCTTCAAAGGTGGGAAATGTCGTGATCAAAGCCCCGGCTTTTGGTTTCTCCCACCTCAGCCAGCGCAGGCCTATAAAGGCGATCGTGGTTAGCCCAATCACGACCACCAGGGCAGATAGGGGTAGGTAAATCAGCTCTGGAGTCAGGTTGGCTGTGGCCAGTGCTCGAAGAATGACGGCAGGTAGTGCTAGATGGGTGATCAGCTTACCGATGGTGCTGGCATCACTGGGGTCTAGGATCTTGGCCCGCCTCAGCCCAAACCCAAGACAGCCCATCAAAATCATCGGTAGCAGTTGGATCAACATAGTGGTAGACCCCCCGGAAGAACCCCTTCATCGTAAAAGAGTTGTCCGAGTACGCAGATGGCCACATCCCAGGGGCGATCTGCATTTCCCTACAGGAGCCTCGGGTGCCCCATGACCAGTCGGTGATGCTCTACTGTTCGACGGGCGATCGCGCCATCACCCCAATGTCGGTGCGATCGCCTTCGCCCCTGAGAGCTAATTCCTTACGTTGCTCAACCGCTTAGCCGTGTCTCGATATTGCTCCCTGAATAGGTCTGACTTACTGCTGTCGGGCGCTCTGCTACCACCTAACTGGGGGAATGTTTTTCGCTAGCAAAACCCTCGGCTAACTGATGCTTCAGCAAATATCCCACGACTGCCAGATTCAGCAGAAGAATCCCCAGCCGCTGCCAGGATAAATCGTGTAGTAATTCCTGAACTTCTAGCGGCAAAGGTAGTGCCGCCATCACCAGCATGAGGGGGTTGGCCCAGGCTTTGCCGTACCATAGGCCGACCGTCGCAGTGCCCATGACAAGAGCATAAATTCCCGTAATCCGAGCCACCACACGTAAGCCCTGAGGCTGACTGTGCAGCACCGTTTTCAAAAACCAGGCCCCCAGGCCTAACTCGCCATTGGTTAAAGCATCCTGGGCCAAAGCCGCGAGGCTATCATAATGCCTCCAGCTAAAGCCAGAGATAGCGCTAAGGGCCAGCAGCACCAGGACAATTAACCCTTTGTAAACCACAATGGCTTTCAAGCTAGCCGGACGTTGATGCTGTATGGCTGTAAGCTGACCTGTCATAAATCAATGAACAAGACTTGGCAGATTAAGGAATCCCTCGAAAATAAACCAGCTCCAAGTTTAGACCTGGAGTTCTGCCTGTGGGCAAACTTCAGATCCCGAGCTGGACTTTGTATAATGTACCATTTAATCTCCAGTTTCCTGGTGCCAAGTTCTTGCCGCCCTTCCCCTGGGGGCAGGAGAATTTTCTTCAGAGAAGCCTCCTCAGCTGTTTGAAGACTAAGGGTTTGATCCGCTAAGTTTGGCTCTGAAACCTCATTCCTCTGGCTGTTGCGGAGGGCGAATATTACCTGGGGTAACCATGGCTAGGGCAATCTGAACATTAGCTAATTCTAAGGTTGCCAGGTGATAGCGTAGATGCCGCGCTTTTAACGTGCTTTTAATACGACAGCACCTGCACCCTGGCCCCAGAGATGTCTGAGCGGCTTACAGCGGGGATTCCGAGACTGGGTCAGGAGCACCCCCGACACCACCTTATTTGAGCCGGGTATCGGCACTGGACGGGGAGCTTTATCTTTGGTCGAGCGGGGCTATGCCTACACCGGGGTCGATGTGTCAGAGGCGATGATGGATAAGCTACGCCAGAAGATTGGGCGACAATGGCGGCAAACCCCAGGCGGTTTGACCGGGTTCAGTAGGAGGAGGAGAGAATAGGTTGTGTGATTGCCGTCAAACCTAAATGAGATACCAATTTGCCCTAGAATTTATGCATCCTTGAGTCAAGAGAGCTAATTACATGTTG
>SLIY01000188.1 GCA_007135385.1 Leptolyngbyaceae cyanobacterium CSSed165cm_216 | reverse complement strand
CCCAACCCGGACACCGGGTGCTGGATATGTGTGCGGCCCCTGGGGGTAAGGCCACCCATCTAGCGGAACTGATGGGGGAGACGGGGCTGGTGTGGGCCTGCGATCGCACCGCCTCTCGCCTCCGCAAAGTGACCATTAATAGCCAGCGGTTAGGGTTAACCACCCTGCACACCCATTTGGGAGACAGCACTGAACTCCCCAAATTCCACCACCAAGCAGACCGGGTACTGGTGGATGCCCCCTGTTCTGGGCTGGGGACTCTCCATCGCCACGCCGATGCCCGTTGGCGACAGCACCCAGCGGCGATCGCCACTTTGGTTACCCTACAGCAAGCCTTACTCACAGAGGGAGCTCGCTGCACAAAACCAGATGGCCATTTGATCTATGCCACTTGCACCCTGCATCCCGATGAAAACGAGGGGGTGATTCAGCACTTCCTTGACCACCACCCCGACTGGGCTATACAGCCCCTGGCCATAGAACTGCCATTTGGGTCGGCCTCTATGACTGAGTGGGGGCTACAGCTTTGGCCCCACCGGCACCATCAAGACGGCTTTTTCATCGCCAAGTTAGCTAGGTGGTAATTAAGGAGACGCCTTCAACGTCTGACTATGACTCTTCCGATTCAATTTTTTGCCGCGACTCGCCCCAATAGGCACTTACAGTGATCACTTCTTTGGTGCCTTTAATCTCTGAGGTCCAGCGGTAAATCGTATTTTTGGGGTTAACCCCTACCTCTAGCAGTTTGGCTCCCATGTAGTATTCCATGGAGTCCCGTTCACGTTTTTTGAAAAATTCTGATTCGCCTTTGGGTACAGTGCGGGACAGATGTGCTTGGGTGTGTTTCGGCTTGGCCATAGACGTTTGGGTTGATCCTAAGGATTTTCAGCTTTCATCATAAACGATGCCACTGAAAAGCCTCAGCCTCCCTGGTGGGGGCTAGGGGCGGTTGGTAGACGTCTGACCTGGTATGTAGAGGGGGGTGGGTGTCGGGTGTCGGGTGTCGGGTATCAGGAATGGTCACGTGAGGTATGCCCAGAGTGCTAACCCCGGTCCAAGTCCAGACCTGGAGTTCTGCCTGTGGGAAAATTCCAGATCCAAAGCTGGGCTTGGTATTGCTTAACTTCGCTCAATTTGTAGACAGATGCAGACAATATCGTACACTTGTACCATGAAGCTTTCTGATTATGCCGCTCATCTTGGGGTGCCCTACAAAATAGCTTGGCGCATGGGGAAGCGCAATGACATTCCACATCGCGTTGAGCTGTTGAGCGCGGGCACCATCATCGTCCACCTCGGGGAGGGCGAAGCCAGTCCTGGGGCAAGGGCGGCGATCTATGCATGGGTTTCATCGGCAGAGAACAAGAAAACCCTAGACGCGCAAGCTGAGAGGTTGAGCCAGTACGCCACCGTCAAGGGCTATCAGACCGTGGCCGTGGTGAAGGAGGTGGGCAGTGGGCTAAATGACCAGCGCAAGAAACTAGACGCATTGTTGAGGAAGGAAGGATATGACATTTTGATTGTCGAGCACTCAGATAGGCTGGCTCGGTTCGGTGTGCGTTATATCGATGCATTGCTGGAACGAAGCGGTATCAAGCTTGAAATCATCAATACGGCAAAGAGTCAGCGCGACGAATTGATGCAGGATTTGGTGGCCATCATCACCTCTTTTGCTGCTCGGCTTTACGGGCAGCGCAGGGCAAGGCGGAAAACCGAGAAGATAGTCAAGGAGCTTCAAGATGCAGCTAGTTGACCGTCACGTCATTCGTAACACTAGCCCGTTCTGGGCAGAGATTGATGATTTAGCCTTCCGGTCAAAGAACCTTTTCAACCAGGCTAATTACCAGATTCGGCAGCGGTTCATCTTCCAGCGTAAATACCTGAACTATAACTACATGGCGGCGGTGCTGAAAGATTCGCCGGACTACAAAGCCCTACCCACCAAGGTTAGCCAGCAAATTCTGATGCGCCTAGATGAGTCTTGGCGTTCATTCTTCACTGCTATCAAAGAGTGGAATGTCCACCCAGAGAAGTTCCTGGGTCGCCCCAAGCTGCCAAAGTACAAAGACAAGAAGAAAGGTCGCAATGTGCTCACCTACACGATTCAGGCCATCAGTCAGAAGTGGTTGAAACAGGGCTGGATTAACCTGCCTATGACAAATGTGTTCATCAAGGTGCTGTATGACAATGTGCGGCAGGTACGCATAGTGCCAAAGTGTGACCACTACGTTATTGAAGTTGTCTACGAAAAGGAGGCTAAAGACCTTGGATTAAACCCCGCTAGCATTGCCAGCCTTGACTTGGGTGTAAGCAACCTTGCCGCACTAACCTCCAATCAGCCAGGCTTTCAGCCTGTTCTTATTAACGGCAGGCCGTTGAAGTCTACCAACCAATACTTCAACAAAGTTAAAGCCCGTCTACAGTCATTGCTCCCTGGCCATCGCAAAACCAGTCACAAGATTCGTAAGCTCACCAGCAAGCGAAACTACCGAGTAGATCACTACCTGCACAACGCCAGTCGGTGGATCATTGACTACTTGATTCAGAACGATATTGGCACTCTGGTCATTGGCAAGAATGACCTCTGGAAGAACGGCATCAACATCGGGAAGCAAAATAATCAGCAGTTTGTTCAAATCCCCCATGGCCGTTTTGTCCAGCAGCTCACCTATAAGGCACAGCTTGTGGGCATCCAGGTCATTGCCCAGGAAGAGTCGTACACCTCTAAGGCCAGCTTCATGGATGGGGATGCTATCCCGGTCTACCAGAAGGGCAGTGAGGCCAAGCATCGGTTCAGTGGTCGGCGCATTGCTAGGGGACTTTATCGCACTGCGAACGGCTTTCTGATCAATGCCGACGTGAATGGTAGTTACAACATCTTGCGAAAGGCATTCCCAGTTAATGGGATAGAGGCTGTTGTAGTTCAGCCAGTCAGGGTTACACCTGGTAAAGGATAAATGTCTACGTGTTCCGAACTATCACCATCAAAACAGCAAGTCCAAGTCCATCTTGGCCAAATCAAAGGTACATAACTGACTCCCTTGATCGGTGGAGAGGCTCCACAAATACTGGGTCGGTGACATCGACACCATGGCCGTAGGGCAAGGCAGTCCATCCAGGCGGTTGAGGACCTGACCCTCGTCATTGAGTAGGCAAAATTCCCCCTCTGAACTCAGCAGACCATAGCCCACAGCCGTTTCAAACAGCCACTGGGGGTGAATGGGTAGCCGATAACGAACCATCCTAAAGGGCTTGACATCCAGCACCAGCACCGACTGGGGTTGATCAACCTCAAGGGCCAGATAGCGGTAGGGGCGGGCCGTGGCAACCAGGCGATCGCAGGGCACCTGCACCACTTTAGACCCCAAATAGGTGCCTCGACGGCTGGTGATATGAATCTGAGTGCTTTGCCCTTGGCGCATCACTACCATCACATGGCGGTCGTCTAACGCCAGCAGGTCCACAAAGGTGCCCGCTAGATCGGGCAAGGTCACTGCGCGGGGAGCCCCAACCGTGACCGGCTGCCCCATGGCCATGGTTAAGCGATAGATGAGCAAATTCCTCGAACCCTCCCCAGGCTGGCTTGGATAGGTGGTAACCCACCGACCGCTGGGGGCCACCGCTGCCGCTACAGTCGTCTCTGGGCTGTCGATCACTCGACCGAGACCATGGGCCATCGACAGTAGATGCAAAGAACTGTTGGTGGCTAGCATGCCCCCCTGGGGTAGAGGAATAAACTGGCGTATCGGATGGGGCAGGGCAAATCCCTGGGTGGGGCCGGGCACATGGGTTTCCCCCTGGGGCCAGTGGTAAAACCAAACATGATGCTGATGACAGGCGATTAACAGCTGGGTATGCTGATCTAGAGCCACCAAACCGATCACGGTGACCGGATGGGGTAGGACCACAGGGGCCAAAGGGGGAGCGATCACCGTCGGCGGTAGCGATCGCGGCGGGAAGGGGGTGTTTTCCAAGGTCCCTTGGCGCAATTGCTGACTGACTTGCCACAGCTCACGCTGCATATCTCGAGCTGTCTTGAATCGTTTGGGCAACAATTTTTGCAGCGCTTTGAGGATAACCTGCTGCATGGGTTCTGGCACGCTGCTAGGAAGCGTAGGTCGTTGATTCAGGTGGGCCACCATCAGCTCCATGGGGGTACCTAAAAACGGGCGGTGACCCACCACCAACTCATACAGAATCACCCCCACAGCATAGAGGTCTGAAGCCGCAGGGTGCTGATTATAAAACCGTTCTGGGGCCATGTAGGCGGGGGATCCCGTCTGACCAAGGTCTGCTGCTTTGGCCTCTTGACTCAGGCGAGCGATACCAAAATCAGAGATGCGGGTCACCCACCCTCCAGGGGTCAGCTGTAGCAGGATATTTTCGGGCTTGATATCGCAGTGGACAATGCCGTGGTGATGAGCCTGATCTAAAGCCCCTAGAATATCTACCACAAACCCGATAATTTCCGCTAAAGATACGGGGGTATCGCTTTCCATCAGCGATCGCAGGGTGCCCCCTTCGCAGTAGTCCAGGACCAGTTGCCGACCACTATCAGAATGCTCTAAAGCATGGCAGGTGACAATATTTGGATGCTCTAGACTGAGCAAAAACCGCAGTTCTCGCAGAAACTTGTGGGTGGGGAATCGGTCTTTATGCAGATCTTTAATCGCCACCAGCTCCCCAGTGGTGCGATGAACGGCGCAATAGACCCGACCAAACTGTCCATGCCCCACTAACCCCAGTAACCGGTAGTGGGAGCGCCTAATCTGCCAAGGCAGGGAAACCACATTACTATCCCTGTTGGGTCAGGGCTTGCATGATGCTCTGGTGAGATTGGCCATCAGCCACCAGGGCATCCACCGGCTGCAAACGTGGTTTTAAGCCCAAAATAAATCGATTACAGTCATCCCCTGTAGTCGTACAGCTGGTTTGAACGCAGTGCAGCTCACGACCCGTGAGTTGGCTAAAGAAAATTTCTAGAACGCCCCGCTCTAGATCGCCAGAGGGGGTTTGACTGCTGGGGGCCACCCCGGTAAACGGCGAGTGCCAAATAGCAACCCCAATAAAGCCATGGTCACGGTAGGTGACATCCAGGGTAATCTGGCCCCAGCCATGGGTCTTCCAGCACTGCTGCAAAGACTGTAAAAATTCCACCATGGCTAAACTCGCCAGGGACTGATTGTAGTAGTCAGCCAGTTCTTCGCAAAAGCGAGCATAAAAGTTTTTGCCCCACCAGCGCCCACAGTTGTACAGCACTAGCTTAGAGGCTTGGCCAGTTTCTTTCTCTAGGCCACTATAAATCCCTTGCAACAGGGGGTCAGGAATAGCCAGCAGGCGATCGCCCCGGCGATTTTCCAGGAGTCCCAACTCCGTAGACCCAAACACATAAAGGTCGTGGGCAAAGTAATTACCGGGCAACCGGCCATCAACGAGCAGATCTGCAACAGATACCATAATTGAGCTCCCTTCTATAGGGGAATGGACAGGGAAAGGTATAGGGGGCAACGCCCCCAAGGGTTGAGCCAAAGTGGTCAGCCGCCCCTAACGGGACGGCACCACCGTCTGACCCGCCTGCATCAGCGCCTGGGCGGTCGCGAGCCCTGGCTGCAACAAGCGGCACTGGGCAGGCGTCAACACTTTGGCCAGCTGTTGTTGAAGCAGTTGCAACAGCTGCTGGTCTAAGCTTTGGGTGTCATAGGCCTGGGCGATTTCAGCCATCCAGTCCTGTAGCCGACCCGCCAGATAGGTAGGGTCATCTAGGAGCATGGCCATGGCCACATATCGCAGTGCCAGCAGCCCATTGCGCACACTCCGTTCCACCACCATTTCCGGCTGACTAGACACCTGCTGTAGGGCGTCAGCAATGGGCTGCATAATCTCCACTTCCTGGTCCCGCAAGATGCGATACACCACAATGCGGTCGGGAATAGAGCTGATGTACTGACTTAGGACACTTAAATCATCAGTATCTAGATAGGGCCTACCAGGGGCGTCAAATAGAGCATCTAGCTTCAGGGTCATGGTGACATCCTCAATATCAATCTCAGCGTGTGTCTAGCGAACAGTCCGTGATTGGGTGTGCTCTGACCATCCGGGGCGATTGGGGCCAGAGGGAACTAACCAAAGAGATCCGAAAATCCATCTAGGGTTAAATCGTCCTCTGCCTGGGGGGGGCTGGCCTGGGCAGAGGGCGCGGCTAACGGCGCAATCGGCACCCCAATTTCCGGCTGGCCATCCCACGGAACCGT
>SLIY01000093.1 GCA_007135385.1 Leptolyngbyaceae cyanobacterium CSSed165cm_216 | reverse complement strand
TGTCACCGGGTACCAAGGCCTGGGCTGGCACATCTTGAGAGTGTCCATCCCGCTGCACCCGCACGGTGGGCGTCGCCAACTGCTTCAGGGCCGCCAGAGCCTTTTCGGCCCGACTCTCTTGCAGATAGCCCAGCACCCCGTTGAGAATCACAATGGCGAAAATTGCGATCGCATCCCGAGGGAAGTCCTGGTGCCTTAGGGATAACACCCCTGATACCATCGCCACGGCAATCAGCATCAACAGCATGATGTTGGTGAACTGATCCAGCAAAATCCGCCAGGGGGGCCGCCCCCCAGCGGTCTCGATCTGGTTGGGGCCATATATGATTTGGCGGTCAGCCACCGTTTGATGGCTCAGGCCGCCATCGGCGTCGCTTTCTAGCTGGGCCAATACATCGTCGACCTCAGCCGAGTACGAAAGCTGAGCCTCCAGAGGCTGAATTGTCTTCATGGCAAACGATCGCTTGTTAACGGGGTTAATCCTGCAAGACTTAATGTTTTTCACCGATACCAAGGCCAGATTGAGATCTGGAGCTTTCCCACAGGCAGAACTCCAGGTCTGGACTTGAATTTGGTTTAGTATTTCTCATGGTAAAGCCCCAACCAACCCCTAACCACCAAGCTCCAACTCATCTGGTATAAAGAAATCACCCCACCTCCCCACCTCGCCATCCCCCCATGCCCCACACCCTCCGTCGCTGGCGATCGCTCGCTGCTCTCCTCGCCGTCCTCTTGCTCAGTGGCTGTGTGCAGTACGACCTTACCCTGAGCTTTGACCATCAACACCATGGTCAGATCAGACAGGTGATTGATCTAAACCAGCGCAGCGCGGCCTTAGCTAACCCGACATTACAGCCGTGGCTGGAGGATTTACGCGATCGCATTCGTCCTCTGGGCGGTCAGCTGCAGCGATCGCCCCAAACCATCGCCCTGACGGTCCCCTTTAGTACCCCAGCTGACCTGGTCAACCGCTATGGTCAACTGCTGGGCGATCGCCCTGTTCCCCCAGATCATGCTGTCGCTGACCAACCTGCCCTGACCTTGCCCGGCCTTGGCCCGCTACCGTTGGCCTTAACCATCCAGCAAACCCATTGGCTATTGGCCAGCCGTATCCACTTAACCTATGACCTCGATCTCAGGTCTCTGCCCGCCAATGGTGATGGCGATCGCCAGACAGCCCCCTGGGCCGAGCTCCGGTTTCGGCTTCAGATTCCCTGGGGTATCCGTGAGGTTCTGCCAGGGTCCGTGGCTCCTCAAACTCTGGATCGTCAAGGGGCCACCTGGACGGTCCAACCTGGGCAACAAAATCATATAGACGTGACCTTTTGGCTACCAAATGCTGTCGCCCTGGGCAGCCTGGGCATTGCCCTGCTGGTCCTATTGGGCTATAGCCTGCGCTATGGCAAACGGTTTCGGCCGATGCCCCCCAAACCTCCCAGCCCTTAGTACTGCCTGGCATAAAATGTCACCAGCCTGACTTAAAAACCTTTGGCCAAAAGTAAAGTTGGCCTGGTTAAATAAACCTAGAGTCTCCCAGCGATTGAACCGTCCCGCTCGGCAGGCTGTACCCAGCCGAGCGGGACAAACTGACCAAAACCCTAGGTCAGAGGTGAGCTGGAATCCTCTAAGCCATGGGGCGTCACCTCGGGAACTGCTTTCCCGCAGGGGATGGTCATGGTGCCGACCTAGCAAATAAAGGCCTAACGCTATGAAACAGATCAACTTTGTCGTCATTTTTGTGATTGCCCTGGCCCTGGTGCTATTCGGCATTGAAAATACTGAGCCTGTGATTATCCACATTGCCCCAGGGCTAGATGTGGAAGCCCCCCTGTGTGTTGAGTTGATTATGGCCATGGGCATTGGCGCTGTGTTTGCCTGGGTATTTAGCGTCTGGGCCCAGGTGCAGGGCTACTTTTCGGTGGGTAAGCAAGTGCAGCAGCGGGAACTGCGGATTCAGCAATTGGAAGAAGATGTGCAGCGCTACCGGGTAGAACTGGAAGAACAAAGCCTGTTACTGCCAGCGGCCCAGAGGGAAACCGAGGGCGAGGATGCCAGTCAGGCGTATGCCCAGTAGACTAGAGGCTACCCTGGGAGGGCTCTGCCTATGTCGTCATCTTTAGCGCAAACTGCGATCGCCTTTCTGATCGACATGGCTGAACGGGGAGAAATTGACCCCTGGGATGTCAAAGTGATCGACGTGATCGATCGCTTCCTGCACAGTCTTAAAGTCCAGGCCGAATCCCTCGCCCATCAGGGGCGTACCCCCTACGAAGCTAACCTGTCCGAGTCAGGCCAGGCGTTTCTCTATGCCTCCATGCTGGTGCTATTGAAGGCCGACACCATGGTGCGGGCTGAAGTCGAAGCCGAGGCCGAAGATCTGGAGGAAGACCTACCCTGGGAGATGGAAGAGCTTGAGGTTGCCCCCCTGCCTCGCCACCTAGAGCGCCATCTACACCGCCGGGCTGTGGCGACGCCCCCCAAGCGCCGCAAAGTTACCCTACAAGAACTGATCCAGCAGCTGGAAACCATGGCCGAGGTGATGGCAGAACAGGGGCCACGGGTTCGGGCGCGTCGGGCTCGCCCCCAAGCAAAACGGCAGGCGGTGCGTGCCATTGCCCAGCTGGCCCACCAAGAAAACCTGTCTGAAATTGCTGCCGCTTTAGAAACCTTTCTAGATCAGTACTGGGATGAGTTGGCAGCGGCACTGGTGTGGCTAGACTTTGAAGAACTGCTGCAAGAGTGGCCTAAGTTTCAACCCCCAGAACTGAAAGCCGCCCACCACTTTGACACCGACCACGAGGCTCAGGTGCATGAGCGAGTCGGCATCTTTTGGGGGCTGCTGTTTCTGTCAGCCCAATCCAAGGTTGAGCTATCCCAGGAGCAGTTTTACCGTGATCTAAAGGTGCGCAACTTAAAGCGATCGCCCCTGACCACCGAGGAAGACCCCCTGTCCTCTTTCGTTCTACCTGATTAGTAGTGACTGGCAGCAATAGGGCCACCTGTGTTGAGGGTACCAGGTAAGGTATCAGATTCTGGATCAGATTCTGGGGGGCAGGTATCAGGACTGGTTGGCCGACTGATACCGCAGAGAGCGGGGGCCTGAGTGAGGCGTGCCACTAGCCACAAGGGAGTAGACCCTGGGATGATTCTACCCCTTACCCCAGCCCACCACGGCTCGCTGGATTGATCTGCCACTAAAGAATGTAAGGACTCGTTGAAGTCCAGGCCCTGGCTACAGCCATCCCGCCCTAGCCTTGCTACCATGGTCGAGTTATATGCCGTGACAACTGGCTCCCAGTGGGGCTCCCCGTCATACCTAGCTATTCAAACTTGTATCTACTTCTATTCATCGCTTAGTTAAGGAAATTGTTGTTATGAAAGCCATGATCTTGGCCGCCGGTAAAGGTACCCGGGTGCGCCCCATTACCTACACCATCCCCAAGCCCATGATTCCAATCATGCAAAAGCCGGTGATGGAGTTTTTGCTGGAACTCCTGCGCCAACATGGGTTTAACCAGATCATGGTCAACGTCAGCCACCTGGCCAACGAGATCGAAGGGTATTTTCGGGATGGCCAACGCTTTGGGGTAGAACTGGCCTATTCCTTCGAGGGCCGCATTACCGAGACCGGCGAATTACTGGGCGATGCCAAGGGGTCTGCCGGTGGTATGCGCAAAATTCAAGACTTTTACCCCTTCTTTGACGATACGTTTGTGGTCCTCTGTGGCGATGCCCTGATCGACCTCGATCTGACTGAGGCGGTGCGCCGCCACAAGGCGAAGGGGTCCATTGCCACCATCATCACCAAAACGGTGCCCCTGAAGCAGGTGCCCAGCTATGGGGTGGTGGTTACCGACGATAGTGGGCGGGTCAAATCTTTCCAAGAAAAGCCCGCCGTGGAAGAAGCCCTGAGCACCGAAATCAACACTGGCATTTATATTTTTGAACCCGAGGTGTTCGACTATATTCCTTCGGGGGTCTCCTTTGACATTGGTGGCGATCTGCTGCCCCGACTGGTGGCCAACAACGCTCCTTTCTATGGCATTCCCATGGAGTTTGAGTGGGTGGATATCGGTAAGGTGCCTGACTACTGGCGGGCCATCCAAGACGTATTGACGGGCGTCGTCAATCTGGTTGATATTCCCGGCCAGGAAATTCGTCCGGGGGTTTATGCCGGGCTGAATGTCAAAGCCAACTGGGATCAGGTGCATATTGAAGGGCCGGTTTACATTGGCGGCATGACCCACATCGAAGATGGGGCCACAATCATCGGTCCTAGCGCCATCGGCAACAACTGCGCCATCTGTAGTGGGGCGATTGTCGATAAAAGTGTGATTTTTGAATACTCCCGCATTGGTCCTGGGGTGCGCCTGGTGGACAAGCTGGTGTTTGGTCGTTACTGCGTGGATAAGTCTGGCACGTCCATCGACATGAAAGCCGCTGCCCTCGATTGGTTGATTACCGATACCCGCCAGGAATTTCCCCTGGCCCCACCGGTTGAACATCGGGCGATCGCGGAATTACTCGAGCAACACCTCTAAGATCACGGCTGGAACATAGGGTGATAGAAGATACTGTTGGCGAGATATTTCGCCATCAAACTTCCCGGTGATGGCCCCCTTTTCTGGTATGCCCGTAGGGCTATAAGTCCCCCATCCGGGGGGGCTTTGGCAGCTCTTGTTCCCCCGGAATTACACCAGTTTGTTAGAGCATGTGGATTTCGCCATAGGCAGGATAAGTAGCGGCTGATCATCGCACCGCTACAAATCGTTCTCGGGCCATGGCTCGCAACCGCTGGATGTCTTCTCGACGGGTAATCGACAGGGGCACTGTCCGCTTAATCTCCTCTAGCAGTAAGGCTGTATTTGCCGATTGGCGTTCATACAGAGCCCGATAGTGGGCGGTAATCACGGCCTGCTCAATTTCTGCACCGCTAAACCCTTCGGTAGCCGCTACTAGGGCCGTCATATCGTAGGCCCCTAGCCCTTGCTGCCGTCGTCCCAGGTGAATCGCCAAAATAGTCTCCCGCTCATCCGCCTCGGGCAAATCGACAAAAAAGATTTCGTCAAAGCGGCCCTTGCGCAGCAGTTCTGGGGGAATGGCTGAAAGATCATTGGCGGTAGCGACCACAAAGATTTCGTGAGATTTTTCCTGTAGCCAGGTCAAAAAATAGCCAAACAGCCGCCGACTTAGCCCACCATCGGCATCGCTGCTGGACTGGCCCATGCTTTTTTCAATTTCATCAATCCACAGAATGCAAGGGGCCATGGTTTCAGCTAGGGTGACAGCCCGGCGAAAGTTTTTGTCTGACTCACCGATGTATTTATCGTAGAGACGACCGGCATCGAGTTTCAGCAACGGCAGCTGCCACTGACGGGCAATGGTCTTAGCGGCCAAGGATTTGCCACAACCTTGGATACCCACAATCAAAATTCCTTTAGGGGCGGGTAGATTAAACTGGCGAGCCTGGGGGGTAAAGCCAACCTTAGCGCAGTTAAGCCAGCGCTTGAGGCCTGCGAACCCGCCGAGTTCGGACAGGTTGGTTTCAGAGGGAAAGTAGTCAAGCAATCCCTCTTCGTGGATCACCCGAGCCTTGCGCTCGAGTACGCGCTTCACATCCTCAGGGCCTAGTCTGCCGTCGTGGAGGGCGGCATAGGAGACTACTTTGCGCGTTTGGGCCAGGGTCATTCCTTGCAAGGCCTTTACCAGGGCATGGATATCTTCAGGGGTGAGCTCCACTTTGACCCGCCCCTTGAGGGCACGCACCACATCAGATACCGCTCCATATAACTCTTCGGGTTGGGGCAGCTTCAGATCAAAATAGACGCTGTCGTGGGCAACTTCGGGGGGGAGACTATGGCCACTGTCACTAATCACCAGGGTGGATCGGTTGTGGGAAAACTGATGGGCCACTTCCCGAAACTGACGCGCTACGACGGGATCCTTGAGATGGCGGGCGAAATCTTTCAGCCAGTAAATCGCCTTAAAGCTGATCTTCTGGATATGGCGCAGCATATCTAGCGGCTCAGTGGTTTTATCTAGCGTTTGTCCTCGTTTAGCACCGGGGGGAGCATAGTCGTTTTGCCATCGATTTTGAGGGCTTTCGGGCGATCGCATCAGCCCTTGAGCAATGCTCCAGTCAAATACGGCCATCTGTAAGTCAGTGCAGGCGGCACCAATCAACCCCTGTACCCGTTCTTCTTCGAGGGTATCGATCACAATCACTGGGTGAAACGATACCACCAGGGTTTGGAAATGCTGCACACTCTCTTTTAAAGACATTCTCTTTTAAAGATATA
>SLIY01000350.1 GCA_007135385.1 Leptolyngbyaceae cyanobacterium CSSed165cm_216 | reverse complement strand
CGATCCATCGGTATTGCATGGCACAAGGATTGGTTAACGATGGTTCTACCTTGGCACGACGGACAGTGGTTCTTGAGCTGGTTTCAGGAATGGAAACCTCAGGATTGGCCAGCACTATAATTACGAAGGCTTTCCTAGACTTGGGTGTGGTTGCAAACCAGCCTAAGATAAGAAAGCAAAATCTGCTTATCCCATACCCGTTGTCATTCCTGTGGTTTACCCCATTGCTTCCGTTAAACAGCTTCAGCTTCCCAGGTTACCGGCAGATCATTCGTGGTTGACCCAAGCTCTGGCTGGGGTGAAACAGCCTGTGGTTCAGCGTTTGCGCCAGCAAAACCCTTATCTCTGGGGGTTGGGGCTAGGCAGCTTTACCCTTGGGCTGGTGAATGGAGCTTTGGTGATATCGGCGGGGATAGGACTGGTGGCTTATCACCAGTTTTTGGCGCTGACGCCCGCCCAGTGGAAAACCTGGAAGCAGAGATTGCAGCAGACCCTGCCGCTGCCCAAAACGACACGGCAGCAGGCGTTGGTATTTAGCGTGGGGGCGTGGGCCAGCACCTATACCCTGACGGCCCTATGGCATAACACCCATTCCCTCCTTTTGGCCCTGATTTTAACCGGTCAGTCAGCCTTAATGCTGTTTGTGGTGGCGGCGTTGCTGCGATCTAGCGACAAACAGCCAATCGGGGCAGCCGGGACAACTCAACCCAACCCCCAGCCCTCAGCCAATCAGAACGACCCCATGCACCCGTTCGAACAACGCCTGGAACAGTTGGCCCACAGCGATCCCCTGCAACGGCTGATGGCAGTGCGACAGCTGGTTCGTTTGGGGGCCCTGGCCCAGCTAGACTACGGGGCCGGGGTATCGGCGCGATCGCACCTGATCGACTGTTTCCACCTAATGCTGGCCCACGAACCAGAACCGATCGTCCGCAGTGCCGTGCGGGAAGGCTTAGCCCTGCTGCGTCAGTCACCCCAACTACCCGAAGGCCCAGCTCCCCTGCCGGAAGCGGCAACCCAGGCTTCCGTGGGGCGCCACCGTCAACGGGCTACTGTTGACTATGTTGAATATTTAGAACCCTGAGGCTATCCCTATGGATCGGTTTACGGTGGAGGTGATCTCCCAAACCCCCAACCCCCAACAGACCATGTATGCGGCCATGCACCAGGATTATGCCGAAGGGTTTGTGGCCCATGAGCGCGGGCAGTGGCCCAGCGAACAGCGCTGTGGCGAAATCTTAGTCACCAGTTTGCTCAAAGGTGGGCGGGGCCACTACGGCCCCCTCGAACATCCCCAAATGGTGTTGAATATCGGCTGGTTTCCCCACAGCACCATGCAGCAGATCCGCACTCATCGGGTCGGGGTCTCCTTTGATGTGCAGTGTCTGGCCGGGGATACTGAGGTGACCTTCGTTCATGCCTCTGGTAGTCTCAGAAAAACCAAAATTGCTGAGCTATATGATTTGTGGGCTAACGGTGAGAAAGCTAGCCGAGAGCGCAAAATTCGTGGCCGCAAGGGTGAACTCCCCGGCACCTACCGCCGCGACTGCAAAACCCGCCTCAAGAAAATGCGCCTGCGGGTTCTAAACGAAGACACAGGCATGTTTGAAATTGGCCATCTCCAGGACGTAATGTGCAGTGGTCTACAGCCTGTCTATCGCCTCACCCTAGCCGACGGTAAAACCCTTGACTGCACTACTAACCATCGCCTCTATACCTCCCAAGGGTGGCAGCGCATGGGCGATGCTCTGGGATTAGTTGCCGATGCCGATAATCAGGTGCTGGCGGTGACTAAAAATTGTGAATTGATGACCAACGGCGTTGTCGTCTGTCAGCCCTGCCACGAGCACATACACCACAACCATTTAGAGGCTGAGTTTGCTGCGAACTTCCAACCTATTCTAGAGCCAAAGTTTTGGGCGCCTAAGCCAACGTCACCGGGGCGTAAGCTGAAGACTCACCCGGTTCAGGTGGTTTCAGTTGAATACCTGGGTATGCAGACCACTTACGATCTGGAAGTTGCAGGTCCCTGGCACAACTTTGTGGCCAATGGGGTGGTAGTGCACAACTCCTTTCGCTATACCGGCCAGCGGATCTTGGACGTGGTGGACGGCAAACGCGAGGTCGAAGAGGTGTTTTACCTGCGGCCTTTGGGGTTCTACAGCGATCGCCAGGGCAAAAAGTACGAGTACACCGCTGAGGCTCGTCAGCAGGATCTGGACTGGTGCCTAGAGGCCAGCCGCCGCTACAAAAACCGCATTGAGCAGGGCTTTGCCGAAGAACATGCCCGGGGGCTGATCCCCTTCGACATTCGCCAGCACTGGGTGATGTCGGCCAATGTGCGATCGCTGATGCACTTGCTAGATCTCCGCTGGAAAGCTGATGCTCAGCTGGAAGCCCAGAAGATGTGTGAGGCGATCTGGCCCCACTTTCAGGCCTGGGTACCGGCGATCGCCGCTTGGTACGAAGAGAATCGGCTGAAAAAAGCTAAGTTAGCCCCTTAACTGGCATAGCTTAGCGGCCCAAACGGCATCGTCTTCTGGGAGAGGTGGCTTGGCTGGCTGACTGTAATCAATGGCCAAATGGTACCGGCCTTTGTCATAAACTCGGTTCAGCAAGGGCTGAATATGCAGCGTCGGTTCTGTTTCTCCCGCAAGCAGGGGAATGGGCACAGGGGGAATCATCTGTCTCAAGGTGAACCGATAGAGATCTGCCCTGGGCCGTTGATCGCTACGGCACACCAGGATCCGGTAGTCGCTGGGGGCTGAGTCTGACAGGGGGGGAGGGTTCCCCCCCCGCAATAGATCAATTTCTACCAGATGGGAGGCGCTGGCCAGCACTTGATTCCGCTTTCGCAAGTAAGCTGTGCGTCCTTCCCCGGAGCGTTTATTTTTAGGAGAGAGTAGCTCAATCACTGTCACCACTCGGCCAGTGGCGACTTCGCGAATTTCTAGATAGCGTTCGGTGATTTCTGCAGCCATGGGGACCGTAACGGTCTCGGGTTGTACCGGCAGGGCTAAGGTAGCGGTTGGGCTATCAGGGTCAGCGGTACACCCTGTGACTAAGGCTACATCGGGAATTCCCACCAGCAGGCTGCCTTGATCACTGCTGAGGTAGGTACGTTTTTCAATTTCTACTCGGAATCGCTCGTCTAGATGGTCTACCAGGTCATCAGCGATGGCCACGATTAACCGGCTATGGACCGCTGACCACAGCTCTGGATTTTCAAGATAGGGATCCATACCGGGAAACGGTGAAGCCATGGCAATCCCCTGTCATCAACCTGTTTCTATGGTAAGCCAGCTCACCCGTGCCGTCCCCCAACAGCCAGGCTAGTACCTACTGGCAGAAATAACCCACCCACCTGCTGACGCTAAACCCCTTGTGAGATAAGGAGTTCCTTTGCTGCCTTCTGCCTTCCTGTATTAGTCTGCTTCTGGGTCGTAGGTGGAGGCCACGTATAACTCCTTCAGTTGCGCCTCATCCACAGATGAGGGGGCCTGGGTGAGTAAGCAGCGAGCTTGCTGGGTTTTGGGGAAGGCGATCGCATCGCGGATCGACTCTTCCCCGGCCATCAGCATCACCAGCCGATCGAGACCGTAGGCGATGCCGCCGTGGGGCGGGGTGCCATACTCAAAGGCTTCCATCAAAAAGCCAAACTTATCTCGGGCTTCTTCAGGAGACAGGCCGATAGTGTCAAACACCCGTTGCTGTACTTCCGGTTGGTAAATCCGCAGGCTGCCGCCGCCAATTTCGTAGCCGTTCAGCACCAGGTCATAGGCCACAGCCCGGGCCGTCCTGAGGTCATCAATGTCCTCGGGGTGGGGAGCCGTGAACGGGTGGTGTAGGGCCTCCAGACGCTGCTCATCTTCGTTCCACTCGAACATGGGGAAGTCGGTGACCCACAGCAGATTCAGCTGGTCAGCGGGGATCAGGTCCATCTCTTTGGCAATCGCCTGACGCACCCGATCCAGGGTGGCATTGACGATGTCGGTAGGACCAGCCCCAAACAGCAGCAGCGTCCCCTCGGTGGCCCCGGTGCGGCTGAGCAGCTCCTGCATTTGGTCGGGGGGCAGGTTATCTTTAATCGCTCCAATGGTGTCAATCGCCCCCTCGGCCCGCACCCGAATGTAGGCCAGCCCCTTGGCCCCAGCTGTGGCGGCAATTTTAAACAGGTCACCCCCGGGCTTAATCCGCACGTTAGAAATTTGGTCATTCCCCCCAGGGATGGGCAACACCTTGACAATTCCCCCTGCGGCTACCGCCCCAGAAAAGACCTTAAAGCCGCAGTCTTGCACCAAATCAGACACATCCACCAGTTCTAGACCGTAGCGGGTGTCGGGCTTGTCGGTACCGTAGCGATCCATAGCCTCGGCATAGGTGAGCCGGGGAAAGGGCCGAGAAATATCGCGCCCCTGCACCGTTTTGAAAATGTGGGCCACCAGGGCTTCGTTTAGGGCCAAGATCTCATCCTGGTCCATGAAGCTCATTTCCATGTCCAGCTGGGTGAACTCCGGCTGGCGATCGGCCCGCAGGTCTTCATCCCGGAAGCAGCGGGCAATTTGGTAGTAGCGATCGAGCCCCGATACCATCAGCAACTGCTTGAACAACTGAGGCGACTGGGGCAGGGCATAAAATTCTCCAGGGTTCACCCGCGAGGGCACCAGGTAGTCTCGCGCCCCTTCAGGGGTAGAGCGGGTCAAGATTGGGGTTTCCACTTCCACAAAGCCTTCCTGGTCCTCCAGGAACCGGCGAATGGCCTTAATCACCCCGTGGCGCACCCGCATGTTCTTGGCCATACGCTCCCGGCGCAGGTCTAGGTAGCGATAGCGCAGGCGCAACTCCTCCCGGACGGGCTCGGCATCGGCGGTGGACACCTGGAACGGCAAGGGTTTACGCACCGCGTTCAATAGCTCGATGGTGTCGGCGTAGATCTCCACCTCCCCCGTGGGCAGTTTGGGATTAAGGGACGCCTCTGGACGCTGGCTGACCCGCCCCTGCACCTTGACTACGTACTCGTTACGGAGGGGGTCCGCCTGGGGGTAAGAAACGGGGGTGCGTTCGGGGTCACTGACAATCTGCACCACCCCGGTGCGATCGCGCAGGTCAATAAAAATCACACCCCCATGGTCACGGCGGCGATCGACCCAACCAAACAAGGTAACGATTTCGCCAAGGTTACTGGCCTGAAGGGTGCCGCAGTAGTGGGTGCGCATAGTAGTTGGACGAGCTAAAAGTTCAAAACCTTCCCATTATCTAGGATAGTGGCTGAGCTGAGAACCTATTGCGCCTGAAAAACGGCAAAAGAAATAGGGCCATCGTGGTCGGCCGCAGGGAAGCCTTAGCTTTGGTGCTGCATCTCCTGGTAAGCGGCGTATACCCCTTGGACGTTATACCAATTGAGGAAGACCCGCGCTAGCTCTAGAGCCAGTTGGGGTTTGCCCTGATCGATCAGCCAGCGCAACAAAGGGGCCATCGTTTTTTCATTCAGGCGCCCCCCCACCGACAGCCCGCCCCACAAAATCCGGTGCAGCCAGGTCATCTGAATCATCATCTTGACGTCCTGGGTGGGGTGCTTTTGGTAGAACAATACCCCCATGCGGCCCCGCTGAATCTCCTTGTCGATCAGGTTGGGTATGTCATCGAGGGAAAACGGGGGATGCCAGTGGTAGCCCACCGCCTCTGGTACCTTGACCAGCGATAGGCCCAGATTTTTCAGCCGCACCCCCAGCTCTAGATCTTCCCAGCCATAGAGGGTGAACTGGGTATCAAATAGCCCTGCTTTTTGTAGCCAATGTTTGGCGATCGCCACATTACCCGTGGCAAAAAACGCCTGGGAGTAATCCGTTAGCTTGAAGGGCTCGGCGGTGGGATCCTCGAAGTTGCTGGTGTTGACCACCCGGCCGTAGGTAAAAACGCGATCGTGTCCCTGCTTTTGGTAGGCCGCTTGCAACGCCGTGGCATGGGCCTGCAAAAACCCTTCCAGCACCACCAGGTCGCTATCAATGAAGATAATCGTGTTCCCCTGAGCCACCTCTACGCCAAAATTTCGCGCCGCCGCCGGCCCTTTGTGGTCTTGCTCAAACAGGCGCACATGGGGAAACTCGGCCGCCTGCTGCCGCAGCCAATCCACCGTGCCATCGGTGGAGCCGTCGTCGACCACCACCACTTCGTAGCCATCAATTAGACCGCTATCAAACACCTGGTGCTCTAGAGCCCGCAGGCACTTTTCCAGAATCGGCTTGCGGTTATAGGTAGGAATAACAACGCTGAAAAACACGGTAAGCCTCCAAACGGCTTCATTATCCTAGCGTTTCAATCAACAAATCCACCTGTTGCT
>SLIY01000147.1 GCA_007135385.1 Leptolyngbyaceae cyanobacterium CSSed165cm_216 | reverse complement strand
GAATGAGTAAGGTTCTGGTGCTGAACGCCTCCTATGAACCGCTCAATATTACGAGCTGGCGTCGGGCTATTGTGCTGATTATTAAGGGCAAGGCCGAGCGAATCGAGCATAATGGAAAGTTTGTCTATGCAGATTTTCCGTTGCCAACGGTGATTCGCCTACGGCACTATGTGCGGGTGCCTTACAAAGATATTCCGCTGACTCGGCGTAATTTGCTACAGCGCGATCGCTACACCTGCCAGTACTGTGGTGACAACAGCGATGGGTTAACCCTGGACCATGTGATTCCGCGATCGCGGGGGGGCGGTGACACCTGGGAAAATATGGTGGCTGCCTGTGTGCGCTGCAATGTTAGAAAGGGTAACCGTACCCCCCGGGAAGCTGGTATGCCCCTGTTTAGTCAGCCCCGCAAGCCCCACAGCAGCCTCTACTTTGAAATGACTCGGCAAATCCACAGTGGGGTTCACCAAGAGTGGAAAAAGTACGTCATTGGTATTTCCTGAATATCCCCCCAGAGACAGATCTAGAAGTTCCCAAGCAATTTGCGATAATAATAGAGGTCAATGACTAGTAGGCATGGCTACATCCCACCCATCCAAGTTCAGTCCTGGAGTCTTGACCGTGGGAAGACTGGTGAGACAGCGACAGCCCTCAATTTGAATCAGGTAAGGACATGGACACAATGACTGACTGATCTTTGATCCGGCCTTCGACTCCGCTCAGGCCTCTTCGGCTCCGCTCAGGCCTCGTCGCTGGTTGAGCGGCGTCGAAACCAGCCACGTTGAGCCCTTTATTTTTGTCCACCTACTTATGGGTTTTGATAGCGTCATCAATTCTGGTGATATAGGGGGCAAAGCCTGATTCCATCAGTCTTTCTAGACCGACTAAAGCCCCCCGCCCAGTTCCCAGATCCCACCTCCAGATAGTGGATAGCTCCGACAGACCTGGCAGCTAACGGCTGTCTTTACCTCAAACGCCGATGATGACCCTAAATGCAGGCCCAGACCCTAAATCTGCTGCCCCTGCCTCAACCACCAATGGCACCAAAAACAGTGCTAAAAAGCCAGTTAAATCTGGAGCTGATGCCCCGTTAGAAGCTGTTCGACAGCTACTGGACAACCACCGGTCAGAGCGACAGCTGGTGCTGTTGCAAGACTTTCCTGACCCCGATGCGCTGTCATCGGCTTGGGCCTATAAGCTCATTGCCGCCGCTTACGATATCGAGTGCGACATTTTTTATGCGGGCACCCTCAGCCACCAGGAAAACATTGCCCTAGTCCGCTTGACCGGCTTACCGGCCCGCCGCTGGCCTACTGCCGCTAGTGATCAGCCCGATCTATCCACCTACCAAGGGTATGTCCTGATCGACACCCAGGGCACCACGAGCCAGTTGTCTGCGGTGGTGAAAAAAGCTCAGATCCCTTTGCTGCTGGTGATTGATCACCATTCTCCCCAAGGCAAGCTGCAAGCGGAGTACATTGACCTGCGGCCTGACATTCGGGCTACGGCCACGATTTTGACCCAGTATTTGCAACGAGGCCTATTAACTCTCGATCGCAGTAACACCAAGCACACCAAGTGCGCCACCGCCCTGATGCATGGACTGCGGGCCGACACCAACCAGCTAATGCACGCCGCTGAAGACGACTTTATGGCGGCTGCCTATCTCAGCCAGTTCTACGATGGCCAACTGTTGAGCGCTGTCCTCCAAGCGGCTCGCTCAAAGCGGGTGATGGATGTGATTGAGCGATCGCTGCGTAACCGCAAGGTGCAAAATAATGTCTCTATCGCTGGAGTCGGCTATTTACGCTACGACGATCGCGACGCCATTCCCCAGGCGGCAGATTTTTTAGCTACCGAAGAGAACGTCCATACCGCCGTCGTCTACGGCATTGTGCACGACGAAGACCAAGAACGCGAAGTGGTGATTGGTTCGCTACGCACCAGCAAGATTACCCTTGACCCGGATGAATTTATTAAAGAAGCCTTTGGCCAAGATAACCAAGGTCGGTTCTTTGGGGGAGGCCGCTCCATGGCTGGCGGGTTTGAAATTCCGGTGGGGTTCTTGTCTGGCTCCTACGAAAATACGGAATACAATCGGATTAAGTGGGATGTGTTTGATATTCAAATTAAGCAAAAGTTGTGGCGCTTGGTTGACCCCGAAGAGGGCATGATCAACACCGATTGAGGGCGTATTCCTGATTGTCCATTACGCCAACACCCCGTTTAAGAAAATATCCGTCAGGCATTCCGCCAGTTCTTTCATCGACTGGGGAGAAGCCGCCTCATCCCCTAGGGTTTCCTGGCTAAAGCCAGCCACCGTAAACATACCCAAAAACACTCGGGCCACCATACGGGGGTTCATGGGGCGGTAGACCCCCCGATCCATCGCTGTTTGGAAAAAAGCTTCTGCCACATCAATCATTTTGCCAATCACCTCCGTTTGAATTTGCTCTCGCAATTCGGGGTGAAACTGGGCTTCCATAAAGCACACCCGCATCAGGGCTGAGTTCTTGCGCAGGTTTAGCATACGCCGCTGCATCACCTGGCCGATGGCTTTATAGCTGGCCATTTCACTCAGTTCGGTGAGCAGATCAGTCAAAATCTCTACCCACCCCTGGCTGGCAACGGCCACTAGGATTGCCTTTTTATTCTCGAAGTGTCGAAATAAGGTACCCTCGGCCACCCCTGCGGCGTGGGCTAGGTCGCGGGTGGTGGTCCCACTGAACCCTCGCTGGGCAAACAGACTAAGGGCCGCCTGCAAAATCTTGGTTTCGGTGTCAACCTCAGCAGTCTTTGGCTTGACAAAAAGCACCATAGAAAAACCCTCTAACAGCGGCAATATGGCTCGTAACAAAGGCTCTATGGTCATTGTGCAGCGTTCATCCTCAGGTGGGGGGCAGCATTTACATAACCTCACAAAACCTGAGATAAATACTTCAAGAACCAGCCAACAAAAAACATACTTTGCAACATACTGTTTATATATTTTTATTCCAGCGCCTGATTTTTGGATCCCCTATCCAGGGCGTATTCCTTCAGCCGAGAAGCTATGCCCGTTATAGAATTCTGACTCCTGGATGCTAGCTCCTGGTCTAACCAGAATGCTCCGGCTTGAAGGGATATCCACTGATTCCAGCGATCGTTGAGCCTGAGTCTAAGTCTGCGATCGCCGCTGGTTTGCTTTCGGTCATTGTCAATCTATTGGTGTTAATAACCGAATACCCTATTGAGATAGATTGTCTAACCTATAAATAGATAGGTCAATGGTCATAGAAATCCTCGCTAAATATCCCTTAGCCAAGTTCAGTTTCAAAGGGCTAAGTGGCCCTTGGAAGAGGACAACAGCCTGATCAAGTCATGTTTTAGACCTATCCATTGATCTCGAACAAGTTCGTCATGGGAGGTTACCTATGTCTCTGGTTAAATGGTCCCCATTTGGAGATATTGACACTCTCCAAAAAGAAATAAATCATCTGTTTGAGCAGTTTGTGCCGTCCCGGCGAGAACAGCTCTTTGGCGATAACTTTGTCCCGGCAGCAGAACTAAAAGAAACGGATACTGGCATTGATCTGAAGATCGAAGTTCCGGGTTTAGCCCCAGAGGACATCGATGTGCAGGTTAGCGCCGAGGCTGTTTCAATTACCGGCGAGCGCAAGTCTGAATCAACCACCGAAGACAATGGTGTGACTCGCAGCGAGTTTCACTATGGTCGCTTCCAACGGGTGATTCCACTGCCAGCTCGGGTGCAAAACACGGCTGTCGAGGCTGACTACAAAGACGGCATTTTGAAGCTGCACATGCCTAAAGACGAAGCTGAGCAGAAGAAAGTCGTCAAGGTTTCGATTAGCTAGCCGTCAATTTCGGTTTGCCCTGTAAACCCGCCTTAACTGATCATGTCCAAGCGCCTCCACAAGAGGCGCTTTTTTTCATACATCGGTACTAAAGCATCGGTACCGTATGCCAAGATCCCAGGGGTCTTGGGCTCACTGGCGATCAATTTCGGGGCACCCCAAGGCAGACCCCTGGGATCTGGACTGGCGTTCTAGGGGGTCAGGGTGGGGGGCTCTGGGTTACTCGCTGTAAATAGGGGCTTGGGCTGAAACCCAAACAGACCAGCTACCAGGGACGTGGGGAATGTTTTAACCCGTTGGTTGTAGGCGGCAACCGCCTGGTTATAGCGCATGCGCTCGGTGGCAACGCGGTTTTCAGTTCCCGCTAGTTCATCCTGTAAACTGACGTACAGCTGGCTGGTACCGAGCTCAGGATTGGCTAGCACCACCGTCTGAAACTGGTTCAGGGCGTCTGTGACATCTTCCGCAGCCGCCATTTTTTCGGCTGGGGTATCAGCGCTCAGGTAGTTCTGGCGAGCGGTGGTTAAGATCATCGCTAATTCTTGCTGACGCTGGGCACCGGTTTCAGTGGCCGTGACCAGGTTAGGAATTAAATCGGCCCGCCGTTGGAACTGATTTTCCACCTGGGCCCAGGCTAGGTCCACCTGCTGGGATGCAGTGGCCAGGTGGTTGTAGGTGAGGGCCAAGGTCCCGAGGATAACCAGTGCCGCCACAAGGCCGACTATTTTCAGAGTTTGGTACCGTTGCTGGGTCTGTTGGCGCTGAATTTGGGCTTCAGCGTCTTGGGCCTTTAACTGGGCCAGGGCGGCTGCGATAAATTCTGGTGGGATATCCACTTCAGCGCCAGCCTTGGTCAGTTCTTCAAGGCTGTAGCTTTGATTTTGCTGGGCATAGAGCCGGGCGGCCAGGTCAAACACCTGGGCAGCCTTGTCCTCGGGAATACGTTGCTCTGCCATAGAACACCTGTCTGGGGTGTAGTCCAAGGCAATTATCGCCTAGTTGGGGCTTTTAGTGGGGGCACTCGCTCAGGTTCCCTCAGCCCCGGTACCCATCACCTCGGCATGAGCCTATTGTGGAAGGAGAGAGAAAAGTTGTCGTGCCGTTTGGAACGGATCCATTTAGCTATGGTGCAACGTGCAATTCGGTCGTGGTGCTGGGCTTTGTGCCTGGTAGTTTGTGTGCTGGGTTTTGTGATGCCCGCCTGGGGTTCTTCCCTGGATGCTATTCCTAACCCCCGCCAGGTAAACGGGGGGTGGGTGACCGATACGGCTAATGTGCTTAGCCCTGGGGCCGAGGCCAGAATTAATCAAATTATTGATCAGCTTGAGGCTACGAACGGCAGCGAAATTGCCGTGGTTACCCTGGACCATGTGCCTGCCGATTACAGTGCCAAGGAGCTGGCCACAGCCCTCTATAACCATTGGGGCATCGGCAAAGTGGACCAGGACAATGGCTTACTGTTTTTAGTCGCTGTCAACGATCGACGGGTGGAGGTGGAAACAGGCTATGGCACCGAAGCCTATCTGCCCGATGGCCGGGTGGGCCGGATTTTAGATACGACCGTGGTGCCCTACTTTCGGGATGGGGACTACGAGGGGGGCATTGTGGCGGGCACCCAGACCTTTGCCGATGTTCTGATGGCGGGTGATTTTATTCCCGGGATTTCGGGGTCTACCCCGACCGATGGGGTTGGGGGACTGATAGCCCTGGTGGGGGCTGGAGCCTCACTGCTGGGGCTGCATCGCCTCAGGAGAGCGAAACAACGCAAGATACGCCTAGAACCCCAGGGATATACCCGCACGGAGCGAGACCCCACTCAACCGACCACCCTCTATCCCTTGGCCTGGATGACAATTTTTATTGGCAGCCTAGCAATACTCTGTCTACTGCTGATCCTGTTGATGGGGCTGACGGTGGTGGGAGTTGTCTTGGCGCTGCTAGTGGCCGTCGTTCTGGCGACTGCGATCGCCCCCCTATGGGACCGACCGACCCCGGCTCAGGGCCGCGATCGCACCTCCCCCTCGGAAGCCATAATGCTGTGGTTGGTCAGGCCAGAACAACCGACCCAGGGTCGCGATCGCCCCCCAGTCTACTGCGCCACCTGTGACCATCCTCTGACGCCAGTGCCGCCAGAGGTGATTCAGCCCCGGCTGACTAAACCCGAAACCATTGTGCAGGAGCTGGGCAGCGTGCGATTTGCCGGATGGCACTGCCCGGACTGTTATCCGCAGGGGGCGTCGGGGCCACCCCCTGCGGGGGATCGCACCGCCGATTTTCACCTGTATGCCATTGAGCAGCCTAGTCAGTACCAGCGCTGTCCCCGCTGCCAGGAAAAGGCGCTGGTGGTCAAAACCACAACGCTGCGACGCCCGACCGCCGCTCGCTCCGGCTTGCAGCGCACCGAGTCCACTTGCCAAGCCTGTGACTACCATGACGAGCAAGATCGCACCTTGCCCCCCACCCCTCCCGTGGTGGTGACCTCGGGGCGAGGCCCTGGGGGCGGCGGTGGTTTTGGCGGCGGCGGTGGTTTTGG
>SLIY01000287.1 GCA_007135385.1 Leptolyngbyaceae cyanobacterium CSSed165cm_216 | reverse complement strand
GCACCAGCTTTTCAGCCACCTGTTCCCCAAACCCTGGCAAGTGGGCTAAATAGGTGGGATTAGCGGCGGCCAAGGCCGCCACGGTAGTCAAATGGTGCTGCTTTAAGAATTGGTAGCGGGCTGGGGTAACCCCTGGCAACAGAGATAGATGGCGGGTCGCCTGGGCCTGGGTATAACACTGGTCAAACCAGTGGCACATGTCACAGCGGCTGTGGGAAATAAATAACTCGGGGGCCTGGGTGGAGCGTAAGTCTTGCAGACAATGATTCAGGATGTCTTGTAGCTTCAAGACTAGGCGGTCGAGATCGATCGGATAATGTTGCCCACCCCGCAGGGCCAGGCTACTGGTGGCTGGCCACACCCCCTGTACCCGTGACAGCACATAGGCATGGTAAGCGGCCACCACCTGGTAGTCGAGCTTAGGCTTTTTACCTAACTTGATATCGATCGGAGCATAGGTCCAATGACCCCAACAGGACCAACCAGGTTGTTTGACCAGTAGATCGGGTTGGCTGACGAGTTGCACCTCAGCCAGGGCAGATGGGGCCACTAACACCCCTTGATGAATTACCTCTACCCCTTGGGCCATCAACGCTGCGGTAGCTCTGGCCCCATCAACCCAGTTGCCAGCGGCAAACTGGGGGCGAGACCAGGGCTGAAAGGATTCTAAAACGCTCTGACGATGTAGGTTACTGTCTTGACGCAGCTTGAGGAGGTAATCGGACGGGGGCCGTTGCTGGCTGCGATCGCCATAAAGATCTAGAAATGCTCGCCGGTTACACCGCTGATAGTGAAAGAGAACATCGTCAGTCAGCCAGCGAATCAGGGCTTGGGATGTCGGTGTTGTGGCCTCAGCCGGAAACCTCAGGGGGCTTCCTGGCAAACCCCCTGAATTGGACTGTGGTGGCAGGGGGGCACTAACAGACAAAACAGTTGAGCGAATTGACGCAACAGCAGGAACCAGTCAAACCCATGATTGAAAAAATGTACTCAATGACCATCCTCCCGGGCCGTTGGCCCTGGTCCTGAATGCCGGACAATGGATGGCAATTAGGCAACATAGGTATGTAATAGCAAAGTTAGTCTCAGTTGACTAAGACGTTGACTAAGACACGATCGCACCCAGTCAACTTGATCAAACCACCCCACTTAATCAGCAAGCTGGCCTTATTGAATGTTATACCGTATCGCCGGGTTTGAGTGAACTCCACCAGAGGGCCAGGGGGTGGTATAGGGTGTAAACAGACGGCAAGTAATGGAATTCAGCGTGAGTTATCCCCCTCGGTTAGACCAGCTGCAACAGCACCGGAGTCAGTTTACGGCCCTAGGGCAGCATCAGTACTTTAACTATGGGGGGCAGGGGCCTATGGCTGATGTCAGCTTGGAGGCAATTCTGCAAGCCCATCAGCAGATCCAGGCAGACGGTCCCTTTTCAGCAGCGGTCAACCGCTGGGTCGCCGCCCAAGCCGCCCAAACTCGAGCCACGATCGCGACAGAATTGGGCACCACTGCGGCCACCATCAGCCTCACAGAAGATGTCACCATGGGCTGTAACATCGCCCTCTGGGGGCTGCAATGGCAACCGGGAGATCACATCCTCCTGTCTGATTGCGAACATCCTGGGGTGATCGCTGCGGTGCAGGAAATTTGTCGACGCTATGGGGTAACCCATAGCTACTGTCCGCTGGGGGACACGGTTAACGGGGGCGACCCAGTCACTCTCATCGATCAGCACCTGCGACCCAACACTCGCCTGTTGGTGATCAGTCATATTTTTTGGAATACTGGCCAGGTCTTGCCCTTACAAGCCATTAGCCAATGCTGCCACAATCGTCCTCAGCCGGTACGCATCCTGGTGGATGCGGCCCAGTCAGTTGGAGCACTGCCCCTGGCTTTACCAGAGTTGGGGATCGATTTCTATGCCTTTACAGGGCATAAGTGGTGGTGCGGTCCCGCTGGTGTCGGCGGCCTTTATGTCAGCCCTCAGGCCCTAGGAGACCTGCATCCCACCTTCATTGGCTGGCGTAGCATTACCACCGATGGGGCAGGTAACCCCACCGGTTGGCAGCCCGATGGACGCCGGTTTGAAGTGGCGACGTCTAACTACCCGCTGTATGTCGGTCTGGAACAGGCGATCGCCTATCAGCACCAGTGGGGTACAGCCCCAGAGCGTTACCAACGTATTTGTGAGTTAGCTCAACGCCTATGGCAGGGGCTAGCAAGCTTACCGCAGTTGCAAGTTGTGCGTCAAACCCCTCCCGATTCTGGGTTGGTTTCATTTTGGGTACTTGTGGATGGACAGCCATCCCCGCCAATGCATCGCCAATTAGTAGACCAGCTAGAGACCCAAGGGGTTTTGCTCAGAACCCTATTAGCGCCTCACTGTGTCCGGGCTTGCGTCCATTACTTAACCCTTGAAACCGAGGTCGATCAGTTGATTGACCGCCTGGGCCAATCCCTAACCTAATGCTGGCTGGGCGCAAGCTGGGTGACCACCCGATCTAGCGCCACCGATCGCGATGCCTTCAGCAACACCCGATCGCCGGGCCGCAGCTGGTGGTTCAGGTATGCCGCCAGGGCGTCATGGTCTGTAAATGCCTTGGTTTTGATACCCTTGGCTCCAGTCGCCAGGGCGATCGCTTCATCTGAATCAGCCAGCGTTAGCAGTAAATCCAGATTCAGTTTCTGGACGACTTGCCCCACCCGCTGGTGTAGCGGTACCGATTGCTGCCCCAACTCCTTCATGGTGCCTAGCACAGCAATGTGGCGCTGACCAGGGATTTCCGCCAGCAGGTTCAGGGCGGCGATCATGCCTTCAAATCCGGCGTTGTAGGTTTCATCTAGTAGCACAATGTCGTTGGGCAGCCTCACCTGACGGGCTCGTCCCGCCGGTAAGTCGACGGTTAGGCCCGAGGCCAGCGATCGCCAGTCTAAGTCAAGGGCCTGCATCACCGCGATCGCCGCTAAAAAGTTCAGGGCATTGTGCCGCCCAGGCAGGGGCAGGGGCAGCCTTACCCCCTCCACCTGAAGCTGCTGGGAATCGACTAAGGTACCCCGCACATCCCCGCCCTCTAGCCCAAAGGTGAGGGTACGCCCCGACCAGACGGTGGCCGCTGTGGCCATCAACCGCTGATTATCGTGGTTGAGCACCGCCACCCCATGGTCAGGCAACTCCGCTAATAGCTCACATTTCGCATCTGCGATCGCTTGCTCCGAGCCCAGGCGACCAATGTGGGCTGTGCCTACATTGGTAATGACGGCCACATCGGGGATAGCCATGTTAGCCAGCAGCGCAATTTCCCCTGGCCCCCGCATGCCCATTTCAATCACCCCAAAATCGTGGTCAGACTGGAGTTGCAGTAGGGTTTTGGGTACCCCAATCTCGTTGTTATAGTTAGCCTGGGTTTTCAACACTCGGCCTTGGGTGCTTAGGGCTGCACCAATGAGCTCTTTTGTGGTGGTTTTTCCCACCGAGCCCGTAATAGCTACAATCTTAGCCCGCTGCTGGTTCCGCCACCAGCGACCCAGGGTCTGGTAAGCCGCCAACGGATCAGCCACCGGTAGACAGGGAAGGTTAGGGTCCTCTCGACCTTGCTGTACGACAGCCGCTAAAGCGCCATTATCCAGGGCGACTCTAACAAAGCTGTGGCCATCAAACCGCTCCCCAGTGAGTGCCAGAAACAAGGCATTTTTACGGATATCTCGACTATCGGTAGTGATATGAGATACCTGCAAGTTCCGTAGATGAATAGGTACCCGATCTAAGGGAGCCCCCAGCACTTCGGCCAAATCAACGAGTGACGAAAAGCTCATAATGCCCACTTCTATTGCTGTAGCGCAGTTAGCCAAAGCTGACAGCTTGATTTAATGTTCGCTTGAGGGGGGCTGAATTGTAAAGGGATGTTGTTGATATCGGTCAACTATCGTCCCCTAATCCCTGAGGGGAGCACTAACACCATCAAGGGGCATCATGGTATCGGTCGCCAACTATCTAGGCAGCAGCCAGGGGTGTTTACATCAATCTCATAATTTAGTTGGCAGATTCACTAGATCTTATCGAACCCAGCTGTTACATTCCCCAAAAAGGGGAATTCACGCAGTATTTTGAAAGTAGGCCCTCTAGAGTCTGGTGTAAAAACTGACGCAGCTGCCCCCACTGTGATCGTTTAATGAGGACAGGGTTGACAGCTATCTAGCAGCTATCTAGTCTGTGATCCTTGACTAGCCAATTCGACTCAACCGTATCCGTGCATTTCTGGCTATTTTCTCAAGGTTTATCCCATCGTTACTGACTTGTAGTTCTGTCGCGACTGGGCTAAGGCGATAAAACAGTGAAGACGAACACTTCCTATAACCACCGTGCCACTACCCCTGACGAGCAGCGTCTTTACAACCACTTGTTGGCCTGCGCAGCGGTAGAATCGCCCGAAATTATGATTGAACGGTTTCAGTCCTTGTTTCTCCACGGCTTTGGCTATCCCGATCGAGAGGTCATCCTCACCCTCGACCAGCTTTTGACGTCTCCAGATATTGACGAATACTTTCGGTTTATTATGAACCGCTGCTGTCATATCTTGATCAACCGCTGGCAAACCAATACCCAGTTCCAGTCGGCTATCCCGGTGCTGATCAATTTACTGGAGACACCGCCTCCCAATCGCATTCCCGAACTGTCGCGATCGCGTCATATTCGTCATCTACGCCAGATCAGCAAAGACTTTCTCCACACTGAGCAATACTTAGCCCTAAAGCGCCTGGCCCGGGTGATTGAGGCCCGTCAGACCAATCGCGTCAAGCGGGATGATAGTCTCCCCCTGGGCTCCTTAATCAACCGCTATCCCTATCTTTATGAGCATTGCTTAGTGACTGAGGACAGCGACCTACAGCACCAACAGCATGTGCGCACCATGCAGGCCGAGGCCCAGCATAAGTTTGAAGTTGACTTGTCCCATTACATCACTTATCGGATCCGTCAAGTGCGCCTCCATCGCCAGGGGCAAGGGGACGCCGCCAATAACCTGCGGGTAATTACCAATCCTACTCTGCTGGATGATCGCGAGTTGCTATCATCCCTGAAGCAGTTTGCCCGTCGCCGGGATCAAGGGCCGAGCTATCGGGAAGGGGCACAACGCTTTTTACTCACCCATAGTCAGGGGGCATCCTTTCGGGAATTTAAAGAGGATTTATTCGACTATATTCTGGCCGATGTTGATCCGAGCTATGGTCAGCGACAGTTCAAGACCATGCTTCAGGATCATTTGTTTACCACCTTTGCAGACAGTGACCACAAACCAGTGGATGATTTTCTCACCGTGCGCACCTGCAGCAACCTGTTTAACTTTTTAGTCGTGGATCCATCCGCTGGGCGACAGCACTATGTGTTTCTCGACCTAATCAATAACCTAGGTCCCCTGCACACCACCGGGCTCCTATTGCGAATTCTGCTGATTTGCCAAAAGGTGCGCCCCTTTTTGGAGCGGCGCTTTTCAATTCTGTTTAATCACTACGAAACCGCCTCCAGCGATACCGTAGCTTGGCTAGTCCATGTATTAGAAAATATTAACATTGCTCTCAGCCTTAACTTTGGCACGTTAGATCTATCGCACACGGGTCGCCGCTCCGCTGGATAGTGACTCCAGGTATCAGCATCAACGGAAACAGGTTTGAGTCTGGAGCAGGAAGGGGATGGCCTAGAACGCTGGTCCAGTCCCTGGGGTCTGGGAAGACCCACTGAAGCCGCAGAGTATTAGTGCAGCGTCAAGTTTTAAGTTTAGGGTTGACAGCTGTAGAGAGTTGGCGTCATTAAGGTCCGAAATCCTCTCCTTGGGAGGCCTGTGCTGAGCTTGTCGAAGTAGGTAGGGGTGGGTCAACTCAACCGCGAAGAGACCCACCCCGCCCTCCGGGCACCCCTCCTAGGGAGGGGACGGTAATGCCTGCTGTATTGGGGCAACCCCGCTGAAGATAAAAGGCTTTTGCAAAACACTTATCCTAATTTTTAGCCTTGACAGGCCACTAGTACTCTGAGGCATAAGTCAGCCAACCATTCCTGATACCTGACACCTAGCACCTGACACCCTCAGCAACGGTGGTCACATTTCTGCCAGGCAGTACTAGGGGTCTGTCGACGGGGCAACAGGGTCTACGGTTCACGGTCTACGGCTCGCCTTAAACCGCATACCGTGAACTCTAAGTCACATTTCCCGTCACTATTTTTTTGACTGAACACTAGGTGCTAGGTGGCTCTGTTGCCCGTAGTCAGCGGTAGAGTGGGGAGCGTTCCCAGATAGCGCAACCAATACTCAGCCGTTACAGCACCTAACGCCTAGGCCCAAATACCGGGTGCCAGAGGGGATGGCGGGTACCCTGGTGTTGAATGCGATGAAGGAGTTT
>SLIY01000236.1 GCA_007135385.1 Leptolyngbyaceae cyanobacterium CSSed165cm_216 | reverse complement strand
TGAAGAACCGCCACCTACTGACAATAGTCCCAGATTGACGCCTATCCACCTGGCGTCTGAGCCTCAAACAGCTGCCCAATATCGAGCATGATTCAAGCGGCCTGTCGGAGCGCGACCACGCAAACCATATCGATCACGAGGGACGGGCTACCTGCCAGAGGCTAGGGGTGGGAATGTCAGGCGAATACATCATTGATAAGTAAACTTACTTAACGCTTTGTTACCCTTGTTTATATAAAAACAGTTTGGCCCCGGTGTCTAGGGGTGACATCAAAACATCATAGTTTTGACGCCTGTGATCAGCCCGAAGCACCAGAGATTTGCCAGCGCCCCGTTAGAGGGGGATGAGGTGGGGTTCACTTCACTGGATTTCCATCGGTTAACACCTTTAGCGGTTTAGGCAGAGCGATAAGTTAAACCCTCTGGCTCAGTCAGTCGCCCCCCAACAGGTTCATAGTCAGCTTCTAGCAACCAGGTTTGGCTGGACAGACTACTAGGTTCCAGATAGCAGGAGCGGTTGGCCGACTAATGTCCTCTGGCAAGTTCTTTAGGTATTCATCCCACGGAGATTCACTTGATCTAAATATTTCTGCCGTTGATCAGGACTCAGAAAGGATGCCCTAAAGGCATTTTGGGCCAGTTGTTTGATGTGATCATCGCTCAGGTCCAGGGCCGTTTGGGCTGCGGTCATATTTTCCAGCAGGTAGCCGCCAAAGTAGGCTGGGTCATCGGAGTTGACGGTGACGCACAGCCCCAACTCTAGCAGCTGCCTCAGGTTGTGCTGGGCCATAGATTCAAACACACAGAGCTTGATATTCGACAGGGGACAGACGGTCAGTGGAAGCTGGTGCTCGATTAAATAGTCCACCAGGGTGGGATCCTCCACACAGCGCACCCCATGATCAATGCGAGACACCTTGAGCAACTGAATCGCTTCCCAGATGTACTCGGGGGGACCTTCTTCGCCAGCATGGGCTACGGTCAGAAAACCTTCAGCTCTAGCCCGATCGAAGACGGCCTGAAACTTAGACGGGGGATGCCCCATTTCTGAAGAATCTAGGCCTACGGCAATGATGTCTTCTTGATAGGGCAGAGCTTGCTCTAGGGTGGCCATGGCGGCATCAGCACTGAGATGGCGTAAAAAACAGAGAATCAGCCCGGAGGAAATGTCTAAGTGGGTTTTGGCATCTCGCAATGCCTGGGTAATGCCATGGTGAACGGTTTCGTAGGGGATGCCGCGATCGCAGTGGGATTGGGGATCAAAAAAAATCTCAGTATGGCGCACCCCTTGGGCTGAACACTTATGCAGGTAGGCCCAGGTCAGGTCATAGAAATCCTGCTCGGTTTGCAGCACCTGGGTACCGGCGTAGTACAAGTCTAAAAACGACTGCAAATTTTCAAATTCATAAGCCGCTCGCACCGCCGCTACCGAGTCGTAGGGCAGCGATATACCATTACGCTGGGCCAAGGCAAACATCATGTCGGGTTCCAGGGACCCTTCGATATGCATGTGTAGTTCCGCCTTGGGCAAGGTCAGTAGGGGCAATGCCATAATTCACCAGAGAATGAATTTTCCTGATTCTACTGGTTTTCCAGCTCAGCCCTGGTATTGGCTTACTCTATGGAGTGCTCTACAGCCATGAGTGCTCTGGCCCTGCCCCCTAGCCCCAGCTTAGCCTGGGGCTAGGTTGGCGGCGGTTGATGGGTTGGGTGTCCCTGGGGCGAACCATGCTGGGTCTAAACGGCATCATCCGGTGTTGACTGGGGATCATCGGACTGACGCTCCTGGTCAAGAGGCGCTTGTTCCAAAGGATGCTCCAGTTGGCAGCGGGCCACATGCACCAAGGCGTCCCCTTGGTTCACCAAGGGATTTTGACCATGGCCAATCACCACCCCCGCCACGGAGCTACGCACCTGAACCGGTTTGTCCCCAAACGTATCGGTGATAAACCCTAAGGGCTGACGCTTTTTCACCACATCGCCCAAGTTCGCAGAGCGGTGCCAGATGCCCCCCCGCGACGCCCGCACCCAGCGGCTTTCCCAAGCCTCCAGGGTGTCGATGGAGGCGACTGACTCTGGCGGGGGATACATGCCCAAGTAATCCATCACCCGATATATCCCCTCGACCCCAGTCTGGATAGCGTCGACGTCAAACCGCAGCGCCTCCCCCGCTTCATACACCAAAGTGGGGATGTTACGTTTGGCTGCCGCCTGCCGGAGGGACCCATCTCGATGGCTAGCATGCATCATCACTGGCGCTCCAAACGCCTTGGCAAAGTGGTAGGTGGCCGAGTGTTCTAAATCCGCCCGTACCTGAGGTAGATTAATCCGGTGGATGGCCGCCGTATGGAGGTCGATCCCATGGGTGCATTGGCTGACCACCTCTTTCATAAATAAAGCGGCTAGGCGGCTTGCCAGGGAACCTCGCACAGATCCAGGAAAAGACCGGTTCAAGTCCCGCCGGTCAGGCAGATAGCGAGACTGCTCTAGCAGACCAAAAATATTCACCACCGGCACCGCAATCACTGATCCAGCCAGGCGGTGGGGCTTTAAGGCCTTGACCACCCGGCGAATAATATCCACGCCGTTGATTTCGTCCCCATGGATAGCCGCACTCAGCCACAGCCTTGGCCCCGGCGTTTTGCCACTAATCACCGTTACCGGTAAGGACATCATCGTGCCTGTGGGCAGACGAGAGACCGGTAATTCTAGCCGTACCCGCTTGCTGCGAGGAATCACTTCGCCGCCGATTACCAAGGGAGGAGGGATCACCGTGAGGTCATCTATGGTCACCTGCTTAAAAGATTTTGGAGTGTACTTCACCGATAGAAACCTCCAACCCTGGGGGGATTTAGGGATTAAGGATAGATGTGTGGTCACTATAGCGAATTATCTCTACCCCCTAGAACATCGGTTCAATGTGCCAAGATCCCTGGGTGCTTGGGCTCATTGACGATGACTTTTGGGTTATCCCCAGGCAGAACTCGGGAATCTGTACCCGCGTTCTCACCCAGACTCGGTGGCTAACCCTGTGGCAAGATTGGCAACAACAGGGTGACGAAGTAATAAACCAGCGCCCCGGTGAAAACATAGCTGTCCGTGCGATCCAAGATACCGCCATGGCCAGGAATTAGATCCCCAGAGTCCTTAACCCCAGCATCTCGCTTCATCAGGGATTCCGTCAGGTCCCCGAGTAGACTGGAGGTACCGACCATCAGCCCCAGTGCTCCCCCCGATAGAGGCCAAAATGACCATTGCAGCCAGTAACTGCCGACCAAAGCCACCACCATACTGCCTAAGACCCCAAAAACGGCTCCTTCTACGGTTTTTTTGGGGCTGATGTTCGACAGTGGTGTGCGACCAATGATTTTACCTGCCGTGTAGGCTCCAATATCAGCGGCCCAAATGCAACCAAAGGCGATTAGCGTCAGGGTGAGTCCTGGGGGAATGGTATCAAGGGGCGGCCACCATCGATCGGGCCAGTAGCCCCCCAGGGGCAGGGTGGCTTCTAGGTTGCCCAAGTCTCGCAGGCGCACCCAAAAGCTAGGTAAGTAGCCGCCATAGAACAGCCCCAAAATAGAAGCCGCTACATCTGCAATGGTGGCTACTTTGGGCTGAAACAGTAGGTAAAAGCAGATGAACGTGCCTCCTAGGGGCAGCATAGCATCGGCTAAAGACGAGGAAAGATGGGCGGTAATCAGCATGATTTGACTGACAACCAGGGTGGTTTTAGCGGCGGGTAAGATACCTTTGGCCTTAACTAGCCGAAAAATTTCGAGTTGCCCCAAAAAAATAATTACCCCAAACCCTAGGGTAAAGTACCAGCCCCCCAGCAAAACCATGGCCAGAGCGATGACGATGGCGACTAATCCACTAATAATTCGAGACCAGGGCATAGGCGGTAACCATTTAGATCTAACCCTTAGGTTAGACAGGAGGGGGATAAAACCCCAAACCTTGTATGGGTAGGGCTAGTCTAGGATAAGTCATTTATTCCTGTTACATGGTCTATCGTTATTGAGTAAAACGCCTATGGTCTTAGTGGTGACTAAGGTCGAGGCACTTGGGCAGTAAAGCTCTGCTGCAGGGCTGCTGTGCGGTTGTCGAGGGTCTCTCGGGGGGCGGGCATCCAGAGGGATTCGTAGAAGAAGAAGGCCATACCGGCATAGTCGCGATCGCGCACGGCCACCATCTGATCGATAATGTGATCCATGTCCACCGGAGCAGCTCGCAAGCCACTGAGGATACCAATGCTGGTGGGAATGCGCCGCCGAGACCCCTGGGCCGAGGGCTTATTCATTTCCCACATAAACCGATTTTGGTCGCTGCGGTATACCTGGATAATCATCTCATCCACAATGCCTCGATTCACCCACTCGGGCCAGTCTTGCAGGTAGTTGACATAGGCAAAGGGGTAGGGGTTTGGCGAAATGGACACCACCGCCTGGGGCCGCCGGGCTTTCACCAGCTTGTACACGTCTTCTAAAAAGTCGGAAATCTTATTGGCTCGCCAGGCCAACCACTCTGGATCTTGGGCATTGGCGGGCGGGATACGACCATTGTGCTCGGCCCGATACAGGTTGATGGTGTAGGGGTCGTAGCCAAAGTCCACCGGTAGCCCCAGGTGATCATCAAACTGGAAGCCATCCACCTCGTAGTTGGTGACCAAATCGTCGATCAGCTCCAGCATAAACTTCTGCACCTGGGGATGAAACGGGTTCATCCAGCGGCGAGGAATTACCCCCCCCTCCATCCAAATGCCGGGGTCAGTGATGGGCGCTGCCTCTGGTTCTTCTCCGTCCAATTGGGCCTGCCAATGGTGAATGCGGGCCTTTTCTCGGGCCAGGTCGCTGGCTTTTACCTCAGCTGGCAGGGGAGTCGAGGGGACTGCGGTTGGGGGATTCCAGGCTTTAGTGCCCGCCAGTGATTTACGGCCAGAGGGGCCTGCCGGTTCTATTAGCTTCTGGGTAAACCAGTCGGGGTGGCGACGGTACAGCACATAGTTATCTGGGGCCATAAAGCCAAATTCAAACCAGGGCACCACCGCCATCCCTCGGGCATGGCCAAAGTCGATGGCCTCTTGCATCATGTCCCGCTCCTCTGGGGCCTCCCCAGGACGGGGGGGACGCCGCTCACCATAGAGAAAGTGGCTGATGCCCAGTTCTCGCTGGGCGGTACGGCTGGGATATAGGGTGTAACCCCAGTTCCACACCACCGGGTAAATTGTGTTGAAGTTGAGATCGGCCAGGCGATTAACCCCGGACTGCAGCGCTTCAGTGGAAAACAGTACCTGACTATCAATATTGGTCAGCCACACCCCCCGCAACTCGCGGCTGGGGGCTGCTACGGGCGTAGGCTGGGCCTGGGCCACCCAGGCGGAGTCAATCCATCGCTGCAGGTTGGGGTTGGGTGCGGCTCGACAGACGAGGGCTGCCGCTTCCCCACGGGTCAGCCGCTGGGTCGGGTTGAGGCGATCGCCCTCTGGATAGTTCACCACCATGCCCTGGGCCAGGGCCGCCGCCACCCCTTCTCGAGCGTACTCGGACACCTGGGGACCATCGGCCAGGCTAGCGTTAATTAGGGTGTTAGCCGCCAGTTCGTAATTCGCCCCCACCTTGGCCGCCAGGGCCATGATTGCTTCGGCGCGGACCAAGGGGCGATCAGGCTGATAGTAGTGACTGGGGTAGTGGGCCGCCACGGTAGGGGCTTCTGGAATGCCCAAGGCCCGCTCCAGGGGGTTGGCCCAGCCCCCCGATTGAGCCGGGGGGCTAATTTGGTTCAGGAGAGCCACATAATCGCCCCAGAGGATGGGCTCGTCGGGGTAAAAGCGACCGCTGGCATCGGCTGTAATCCACCGCTGCTGGGCCAGGGCGGTGATGCAGCTGGCCGCCCAATGCTGGCGAATGTCGGTGGGAATCACGATCGCTGGGGCGATCGGGCCGTTATTGGTTACCCCTTGCTTGACCGCTGGCGAGGTGACCTGGGCGGCTGGGGTAGGCTTCGCTTGAAGCGGTGGCGTGCCCTGAAAACCCAAAATTAACCCTAACACCGCCAAAAAATAGCCCAGTTGCTGCAACCGCCGCCATCCCAACCGATTCAAGCCCATCGTTTTCTCCACAACGCCAATGGTATTCCCATCAGCCGATCTGACCAACCGGCTAGATCAGCGTTAACTAGCACCCTCCCATGCACACTAATTGGCATGGACTCGCGGCCACTGCTACCAAATTATTATCCACCGCTGCGTTTCGCTTGATAACCTTTGGCCACTAAAAGTTCCACCAGCGTTTGGGCGTGGTCTCCCTGAATTTCGATAACGTTATCTTTGGCCGTGCCCCCAGTGCCACACTGGGCCTTGAGCTGCTTAGCCAGAGTATTCAGCGTATCGGGCTTGTGCT
>SLIY01000262.1 GCA_007135385.1 Leptolyngbyaceae cyanobacterium CSSed165cm_216 | reverse complement strand
TTGAGCGAGTGCGCAAACTAGCCCGAGCCGATAAAGAGGCCCAGGCAGAACTCGCCATTTTAGAGAAGCTACTGCCGGTGCTGAATGATGGTAAAACCGCCCGTCAGGTAGAGCTTGACCCGGAAGAGGAAGCCATGATCAAATCCCTCGGATTGCTGACCCGCAAGCCAGTGATCTACGCCACCAATGTGTCAGAAGACGACCTGGCTACAGGCAATGCCTGGGTTGAGCAAGTCAAAGCCCTGGCCGCAACAGAAAATGCTGCAGTGGTAGTGATTTCGGCCCAGGTGGAGGCTGAACTGGTAGAACTCAGTGATGCCGAACGACAAGATTTTCTGGGATCTCTGGGCGTAGATGAGGGAGGGCTCAAAACCTTGATCCGCGCCACCTACGAACTACTGGGGCTGCGCACCTACTTCACCACCGGCCCTAAGGAAACCCGGGCTTGGACGATCAAAGCGGGTATGGTAGCGCCCCAGGCGGCAGGGGTGATTCACACGGACTTTGAGCGGGGCTTTATTCGGGCAGAGACCGTGGCCTATGACGCCTTAGTAACCGCAGGATCCATGACCACCGCTAAGGAAAAAGGCCAAGTGCGCAGTGAGGGTAAGGACTATGTGGTGCAAGAAGGAGATGTGATGCTGTTTCGATTTAACGTCTAATGCTCAGACAATCTGATCATGACAGGGGCTGCGACATGGGGTTCAAGGTTTACGGTCTACAGCTGGCCTTGAACCGCAGACCGTAAACCCTCTCAGTCCATCATCTCTAACGTGACAGACGACTAGCCTGCCCTTTGTTCCCTAACCCCTGAAGGCAATCATCTGAAGGCCATAGTAATATTGCAGATGGGTGGTCTCCCCCCCAAAAACTATCTACAATTTGTCCCATTGGGGCTTATGGGGCCAATAGCCAATCAGGGTCAGCTCGCTTAGTTTTAGGTTTGTAGGTATTTCACTAGGCACTTAACACTGTGGCACCACCGCTTCAGCACCATCTACAGCTTGGCAAAGCGATCCGCTATTTCCAGGGAGTTCCCCCCTGGGCGCTGCTGTCGCTGGTGTTAAATGGCTTGTTATTCATTACGGTGTTGGTCACCCTGCGGCAGCTTAGCCTCAGCTCCCAGACGGTGTTGTCTCAGTCCAATGCCTTTGCTTCGGATCTAGATGGGGGTACCACCACCGTTGTGCCTGAACTGGGCCAGCGCCATACCCTGGACTACCAGCAGTGGGTGGCACTGCTGCAAGCGGAAGCCAAGGCCGCTGAGGCGATTAAGGCGCCCCGGCAAACGGTGCTGCTGGGGGATTCATTGACCCTGTGGTTTCCGCCAGAGATGCTGCCAGGGCGCAAAACCTGGCTCAACCAGGCGATTTCGGGGGAAAATTCCAGCGGTCTACGCAACCGCATTCACCTACTCGATGGCAACACCCTAGAGGCCGCTTTCATTATGGTGGGCATCAATGACTTGATTTGGGGTGGGCCTGACACCGATTTGGTTTACAACATTCGTCGTATTGTTGGCGACTTGCAGCAGGCCCATCCTGATCTGCGGATCGTGGTGCAGTCTGTGTTGCCCCACGGGGGGGTGAGCGCTAGCTGGGAAGGGCGCGATCGCCTGGCTGATCTTCCCCCTGAGCAAATCCAAGGGATTAATCAACAATTGAAACTATTAACCGTGGAAATGGGGGTCGAGTTTTTGGACCTCTATCCCCTGTTTGCCGATGGGGACGGCTATCTGCGCCCAGAACTATCCACCGATGGCCTACATCTGAATCAGGAAGGGTATCGCGTCTGGCGCACGGCCCTAGCCCTGATCAACGAAACTGACTTTCAGCGGTAGGAAATCGTTTAAATCAGCCAACGGCGGTCAATCGCCAAAATCCATTCGCTGACAAGTACGGTCAATTCCACTCCACCTTAATTCAGCGTTAAGGCAGACATATTCTTCAGGCTTTTTGGGCGATCAATCCAGTTGCAAATCCACTTGCCCATGGGGTCAGCTTTGCCCCAGTGCCTGAACCCGGTGAGATCGCCAGGAAGCCAGCGGTAGGAGATGCAGTGGTGAGGGTGAGGGCCAGATCTAATTGGGAAAACGTTAACCAATGATCAGTGTGCTGCACCTGTACATGGCCCCGGGTAAAGCCGTAACACAGCCCAGGGGCCACAAAAACAGCAGTCAAGGTGTAGAGCCCAGGAGGTAGGTCAAGGAAGTAGTAATGGCCATCGCCCCCCGTAAGGGTTTGATCCATTCGGGATACTGGTCGAGACACTAGAACCCCATGGTTTCGGCTCTGCTCATCCAGAATCATTTGTAGGGTATGTAGGCTATCTAGGATCCCGGACGGCCGTTGCAATAGGGGCCTATAGCGTTCGCTTAAATCTGGAACTGGGGTAATTAGGTCTTGCACCACCCGGGTCAACTGGTCGACAAATGCCTGGGGGGCGTGGGTAATGCGCACCAACACCTGGGGAAGCCCTTCAGTGGTGGCCATATTAGTTACAGTACCAGCGATCGCAACCCGCTGGCGGCCCTTAACATTGGCCATGGCCCTGCCTCCTGTGAAATCTACAATTGGGTGACATGAAAAACTCCTCAACTGGCTTAGGATGACGTCTAGAAAACAGTTTCTCCATTGGTAGGCATGCCTACAGCAGCTATGATTTCTGACTTATAGCGATTCCCGATTGAGTGAGGTACGCCTGGGCTGAGGTCTATATCCCCCCAGCTTGTCGCTGTCTAAGTGATGCGCTTGCATCCCCCTTATGAAGGAGGGCAGGGGGGATGCCCACGGTGTACTTCACCCGAGTAAAATCGGTTGCAAAGTGGAGAACTGCTTGCTTGTACATCTCCTAACTTGTTCTAGCCAAACCGTTTCAGACGGTGGACCAGAGTCATAAATTTGCCTCAACTGAGGGCCTCACACCGCAGATAGTCAAAAGCAGATAGTCAAAATGGGACTCTGTCTAACTTTAAGCTGAGGTTAACAACATCATACGCCGACTGCGGCGGCAGGCCTAGGCCTACAGCCTAGGTGTGACCTAAGTTTGCACAGATAATTAGTGCTACTCTACCGGGCTTGAAGCAAGATGTAGAAATATAGCCGATATATAACTAAATGTGTCGATCTATACCTATTGGTTCAAGTTAAGAATTTCAGCTCTGTGGGTCTCGGGTCGGCTTCAGGTTTCATAATTTGAAAGATTCTCTAACAGGCAGGCTATGGCTGACGATCGAGAGTCCCTAATTCGATTACAGCTCGATCTGTCCCCCGATCAGCCCGAACTGTTAGTAGGGCTAGACACTTGGCTGACCTTAGGGTTAATCAGCGATGCTCAGGTGCGCAGGCTGTGCCAAAATCACTTGACCTGTTCCGTCGTACTACCGGCGGCGGTCCTAGGGACGGCCCCAGGCCCAGGTCAACCAACGCCGGACCCACCGATTACCAACTTTCTCCCCCCCAATACGACTCCGCCGCGATCGCCCCTTCCCGAGTCCAGTCTGCCCCAACGATCATCAGCCCCATTGGCCCCATCTACCCCGGCCCTCCCCTCTCCGCTTAACCGCTGGACCCGCCGCCTGATGAGTGAACTGAGCGTGGTGTGGCTCCTAGGGTTAGGGGTATTTCTGGTGGTGTTGTCCTCAGCGGTACTGGCAGCTACCCAGTGGGTCCGGTTTAACCCCATCGGCCAGTACTTGGTACTGCTGGCCTATACCCTTCTGTTTTGGGGGGCCGGGCTTTGGTGCGGTCGCAACCCTCAACTACAGCTGACGGCTAAAACCTTGCAGATGATTACCCTGCTGCTATTGCCCTTGAACTTTTGGGCTATGGATGGGTTGGGGGTATGGACCACTGGCGGTGGGTGGTTAATCGGGGCCGCCGCCGCTGGCTGGCTAACCCTGGTGGCACTGCAAGTGTTCCGGCAGCGACAAAGTCCTGGCCATGACCAGATCAACCTGCTGGGGTTGGCCTATTTGCAAAGTGGTTGGGGTCTGGGCTGGATGCCTATAGCGGCTGTCTATGGGGGTGCCTTAGGCAGTGCGGCGATTACGGTCTATGGTCAGGGGCGGCGTTCTCAGTCGGGGCGTTGGTCCCAGCTAACGGTGATTTTTGCCCTGGGGCTGTTGCTGGTCAGGGCCTTGGCGATCACCGACGCCAGTCAGTTAGGGCAGTTTAGCTTGGCCTTTGGGCTCTATGGTGCCACCTGGGTTTACCTGGGGCAGCGACAACTGGCCCTGGATTCCCCGGGCACCTGCACCGATTTAGCCACAGAGGCTAACCTCTATACCATGGCCCGGACCAGCGATCGCTGGGCAATCGCCATTGGTCGGGGACTGCTGCTGGGGGGGTGGCTCTGGGCGATTGGGGCGACCACCTATGCTCAAGCCTTTGCAATCAGCCTGCTGGGCTTAGGCCTACGGCTGCAAGCCCTAGGGCAATGGGGCAAACGACGGGATCTACTGGTGGCCTATAGCATTACCGTGCAGTTGGCCTTTGTGGGCTGGCAATTGGTGCCCGACGATCTACGCCAGGGTTGGCTGCGATCGCTGGCGACTCTCTTCAGAATCACCGGTAGCCACGAAGTGCTACTGGGCCTATCCCTATTTCCCTATGGGGTGCTGCTGGTGGCCGTGGCCGATCGCTATCTACGGCGGGGGCAGCCCACCCTAGGCCGATTCAGTGACGGTATGGCCCTCGGGACTAACGCCCTACTGACGCTGATTAGCCTGACCCATGGCCCAGTGCTGGTAATCAACCTGGTGGCGTCTACCATTACCGCCCTGGTGGTAACCCTGCGCCGTTCCCCCCTGGCCCTGGGGCGGATTGTCACTACCTATGGCCTGGGGCTGCTGACGGTGATCGCGGCCCTGGACCAACGCTGGCCCCGCCTTCCCCTAGAGCGCTGGATGGTGGTGATGGTGGCGCTGGCGGTGCTGGCCCTGGGGCTGAGTCGGGCCTTACCGAGGTTATGGGGGAAAGGGGCCTGGTGGTACGGTCTGGGGCTATCGGCTCTGGCCTATACTCTGCTCGGGGCGCATCTGATCGAGCGGGGGTGGCAGTCGGATCTCAGCTGGCTGGGGTTAGTGATTCCAGTCGTTTTCACCCTGCTGGGCCACTATCCCATCAGTCTGTTGGCCACTGGCCTGGCCCTACCCCTGACCCTGGGCCTACCCTGGACTCGTCTCGGGGGGCTGGTCACCGCCGCTGGCTTGACTGGGGTCAACAGTGCTTACTACCGTCAACGACGCATTCCAGCCCTGGCCCTGGGGATGGCCCTGGGGGCAGTGATCAGCTTTTTGGTCGACTGGGTGCCGGGCTTTCCGCGCCATGGGGCCGACTGGAGCCTGGTCATGGTCGGGTTGATCGCGGCTCTGTGGTTAGCCTGGCGGCTTCTTCCCAGTGCTGGTCCAGCAGGCTCTTTGGCCGATGACTACGGTCGGGCCAGTGATCATTGGGGGTATGGGTTGACCCTGGGCTGGCTGTGGGCGATGACGATTGTGGTTGGCGGCACCTATGGGGGCTGGCGATCGCCGCTGCCGATGGTGGTGATATCCCTAGGGGCCTGGTTGGTGGTACTGGGGGGGCGCTATTGGGGGCAGATCCGCCCGGTGGCGGTTTATCTGGCTGGGTGGGGTATACAGTTGCTGCTGGCGGAAGGATTAGCCTGGCACTACACCACAGCGGTGGCGCTGGCGGTACCCACCCTAGGGCTAGGGGCGATCGCCTTACTCCTGAGTATCCAACTCCAGCGGCGGCAACCTGGGCTGGGGTTGGCCTGTGAACGGTTAACCCTGGGCTACGGGGGGCTGGCCTTACTGTTACGGCTCTATACCAGTACCCCCTGGACCGGTTGGCTGGTGGTAGTGGCCTCCCTGCTGTTACTAGACCTGGGCCGACGGCGACCCCAACCGCTGTGGCGCTGGCTAGCCCTGGGGGGGCTGTCGGTGGGCTGGTTTGAGCTAGTGCTGTACCCCATGCTACGCGCCCCTGGGGGAGCCGCAGCGGATGGCCTGATTGTCCTGGCAGGGGTGGCTGCATTGATTATGGCGGTGTACCGGGTGTCAGCCAGGAGGCTAGCGCCCCTGGGCTTGCCCCCCCCAGAGCTAATTTGGGCGGCCCATATGCACTGGCTGGTGGGCAGCTTACTGCTGTTGGTCGCTGGGGTGCTGACTGGGTTTGGCGGCGTTAGTCTAGGGGGTTTGGCGGTGGCGATCGCCACCCTCCTGATACTCTACGCTCTGGCCCAAGGACGCCTAACCCCCGCTGCGGAGTTGCAGCAGGCCTGGGTGTATGCCGGGCTGGCTGAGTTAGTGGGCTGGTTTGCCTTAGTGCGCCTGATGTTTCCGCCCCTGGCGGTGCTAGATCTCTGGTGGGGGGTGGTGGCTTGTGGGGTGGCCGTACCCCTGTATTGGCTGCCCTGGGCCAACCAGGGCTGGCCCCAACCACC
>SLIY01000211.1 GCA_007135385.1 Leptolyngbyaceae cyanobacterium CSSed165cm_216 | reverse complement strand
GCATGGCCTACGGCGAACTGGCCGGAGTCGGGGCGATCGTGGGACTATGGGCGATCTTGCCGCCGATGGTGTTGTATGCGCTTTTGGGTTCGTCACCCCAGCTGTCGGTAGGACCTGAGTCGTCTACAGCGGTGATGACGGCGGCGGCCGTCGCCCCAATGGTGGCCATCTATGGCAGCGACTACCAGGTCACAGCAGCCCTGCTGGCCTGTTTAGTCGGCCTATTGTGTTTAGTGGGCTACATCGCCCGATTAGGGTTTCTCGCCGACCTGCTCTCTAAGCCCATTTTGATTGGCTATATGGCCGGGGTGGCGGTGCTGATGGTGGTGGGTCAACTGGGCAAGGTGAGTGGCGTCCCTATTCAGTCCGACTCCATTGGCGGTACGGTTTATGACTTCCTCAGCCATCTTTATCAGGCCCATCTACCTACCCTGGCCCTGTCTGCTTTTGTGCTGCTATTTTTGTTTACAGTGCAGTCGCGTTTTCCCACCGCCCCTGGGCCGCTGTTAGCGGTACTCTTGTCGGCAGTGGCGGGGTGGCTGTTTAACCTCGATCAACAAGGGGTAGCGGTCGTGGGAGACATTGCGGCCGGGTTACCATCCTTGCAGCTGCCGTTACTGCCTCTCGCGCAGGTGATGCACCTGCTGGGGGTAGCGGTGGGCGTTGCCATTGTGGGCTATTCCGACAATGTACTCACGGCCCGCACCTTTGCCACTCGCAACCGCTATCAACCGATTGATGCCAATCAGGAACTGTTGGCCCTGGGCATCGCCAGCTTAGGGGCCGGACTATTTCAAGGTTTTCCCATTAGTAGCAGCGCCAGTCGGGCCGCCATTGGCGATGCGGTGGGCAGCAAAAGCCAGGTGTTCTCTCTGGTGGCTTTTGGGGTGGTGTTGGGGGTGCTGTTGTTTTTGCGCCCGGTGCTAGCCCTGTTTCCCACCGCTGCCCTGGGGGCGATCGTGATCTACGCGGCCACAAAGCTGATTGATATTCCAGAGTTTCAGCGGCTGAGGGCCTTTCGCCGAGGGGATTTTGTGCTAGCGGTGGCCACTACCGTCGGCGTGCTGGCCACCGATATGCTGGTGGGGGTGGCGATCGCGGTGGGACTTTCTGTCATCGAGTTATTTGCTAGGGTGGCCCGCCCCTATGACGCGGTGATGGGTAAAGTGCCTGGCTTGGCAGGGCTCCACGACATCAAAGACTGGCCCGGGGCCACCACCATCCCTGGGTTGGTGATTTACCGCTACGATGCCCCCTTATTTTTCGCCAATGTTGCCGACTTTAAGCGCCGCGCCCTACAGGCCATTGAAGCGGAAACAGCCCCGGTGGAATGGTTTGTGCTGAACGCCGAGGCGATCGCCGAAATCGATATTACCGCCGCCGATATGCTGATGGAGCTCTATGACGAGTTGGCGGCTCGCCAGATTATCTTTGCCCTGGCTCGGGTCAAGCAGGATCTCTATGCTCAGCTGCGACTGTCGGGCTTGTTGGCCTGCATTGGCCCAAACCATATTTTCTTTACCCTGCCCAGCGCCATTGAAGGGTTCCAGCAGCGATCGCAACCTGAATAAATTCTTTGGGGCTATCTTCCTCTCCCCAGGGATAATAGACAAGGTGTGACTGCCGTGATTTTTTGACACCCCTATGACTGCCGATATTCGTCTGCTTGTACTCGATATTGACGGCACCCTGGCCGGAGCGTCTAACCAAATTTCCCCTCGGGTATTAGACAGCATTCGCCAGGTGCAACAGCGGGGAGTGCAGGTAGCGATCGCCACCGGACGCATGTACCAGGCGGCCTTGCGCTTTCACCAAGGAGTAGGCTCTACCCTGCCGCTAATGGCCTATCAAGGGGCCTACATCAAACACCCAGCCAGCCAAATCCTGCACCGCCATACCCCCTTGCCTCGGCCCCTGGCCCTAGAGATTTTGACTTACCTCACCCCCATGGCCGCCCAGGACGACCTCTCCATTCACCTGTACATCGACGATCAGCTGCATGTTAAGGCAATCATTGCCGACACCGAAGCCTATGCGCAGCGATCGGGGGTACAGCCCATCGCCGCTGGGGATTTGATCACCCTGTTGCATGACAACAAAGCCACAGAAACCACTAAACTACTGGCCCTAAGCGAGAATACCAGCCTGCTATCTGACGTGCTGGCCCAACTTAGCCAGCGGTATCCCACTGACGACCTATATTTAACCCGATCGGTGGAACAGTTTGTGGAAGCCACCCATCCCCTAGCTAATAAAGGGGAAGCGGTACGCTACCTGGCTGAAGATCTGCTCGACCTGACCCCGGATCAGGTGATGACCATTGGCGATAACTACAACGATCTGGAAATGCTGCGCTATGCCGGTATCGGCGTAGCCATGGGGGATGCCCCAGATCCAGTTAAACAAGGGGCGGACTGGGTGGCCCCTGGGGTCGAGGCGGATGGGGTGGCGGTGATCCTAGAGCAGTTTCTGCTATGAACCGATCATACAGTTGGGACAAGGTCACCACTTGATACCCCTGGTCAGCTAAGGAACGGAGCAACGGCGGCAAAGCCTGAGAGGTCTGGACACAGCGATCGAGGGATCCCCCATGAATCACAAAGATTGCCCCTGGAAAAATGAATCGTGACAGGTACCAGGTATTCAGGTTAGGGGTACTTAAGGGCTGCATGGTGTCGAAGGGAATCATCGAGGCCAAAGCCACCAGCGATTCATAGCCCGGTGTCAGCCTGACATGCTCAACCATAGCCCGGTTGTACAGGCCTCTACCGGGTCGGTACCAGCGGATCGGCTGCTGAATAGCATCGGTCAGCAGGTCATGGGCTTCCTGAAAATGACGTTCAAACTCAACCGGTTCTAGCATGGCGGGAGTAGTATCGCTAGTGCCATGGTTGGCAATTTCGTGCCCCTCCGCTAAAATCTCCGACAAAATCGAGCTGCCAGCATTGAGGTGATCGGTAATTACAAAAAACGTCGCCTGGGCCGGATGCTCAGCGGTGCGGTTATAGTCACTAATGGCCTGCAAAATCAGCCGCGTAGAAAGGTCATGGGGATCCCCAGGGGTGGGAATGTCGTCAATGGTCAGGGCTACCACCTTCTCCTGCATCGGTGCGTAGAAGAGGGCATCAGGAAAAAGTTGAGCCACCCGAGACAGGATAGGAGGAGGCGCCATAAGACAAACCCAATCTAATCACCACTGCGAAGGGCTACCCACAGCAGGGAGTGATCAGATGTTTGTGTAGATCCCAGTTCTGAAAAGGAGCAGTCAAGGATTTCAGGCTGACCGGGCACGGTTTTCTGAACACTCCCCACAGCAAAGACTGTATCAAGCCTGGTGCAGAATCCAGCAGGATTCAATCTCAGTCTCCATTTCCAGCCATCGCCATGACCTGAACACTCCTTCCACGGACGGACAAGGTAGCGACCTAAGACAGCTGTCGCTGGATCATTCATCTGATCTGGATCCATTTATCTGACATTGATCCAATTCCCCACTGCAGGGAGCCTGCAACGCCTTCCTTGCAATCCTACGTCAAAAGTGGTCAAGGACATGCGTCTGCATCCAGCAAACCCTAACTCCAACCACCAATATCACGTCAAACTGTGGGAAACTAGCGGCGTTAGTTTCCCACAGTGGGGGAATTTGACGCCAACTCTAGTGATCACAGCCGCAGCCAGTATGGCCACAGCCCGCCCCATCCGGATGACCATTAGCGCAGGCTTCGCTGCAGTAGTAGTGACCCTCTTTTTCGATCGCCTGACTGGTGTCGACAATACATAGACAGGGTTCACAAGCACATTTCATTTGGGTAACGGTAGTCATTGGGCAACTCCTAGATATACAATGAGCTAGATACTTGAACAAGTATTCATGGATTCAGTATAACTTATGAACAGGTATTCAGGTGTTGCCTGGTAAACAATTTGTGTCTTTATGACCCATGAGACCCATGATCAGCCCTCGATCGCGCATACCCCAGACCCAGAGAGTTCTAGCCCTGGCCAAGGCATCTTAAGCCTGGACAAGGCCCAGCGGATGGCAGAATTTTTTGGGGTGCTGGGCGACCCCAATCGCTGGCGCATCTTGTCGGCCCTGGCCATGGGAGAGCATCGGGTGCGGGATCTGGCAGCGGCGGTGGAAATGAGCGAGTCGGCGGTGTCCCACCAGCTGAGGATTTTGCGCACCATGCGGTTGGTCAGCTACCGCAAACGTGGCCGCAATGTCTTTTACTGCCTGAAGGATGACCACATTTTTAATCTTTACCGGGAAGCTTCTGAGCACCTGGATGAACCCCCTGAAATGGATTGATGGGGTGTAGACGCGGAGCGGCTTCCCGCAGGGTAGGGGTGGTGGAGTGATGGAGTGATGGGTGGACAGATGACGTAGGGCGGACCGATGTGTCCGCCTTAGTCAGGAATGGGTAACGGGAGGATTGGGGGATGGGGAGACGGTAGACTGGATTAGTGCCGGTTCGACGAACATTACCATGACCGTTTCCTCTTCCCCCTCAGCCCGTGAACAATCCCTGGTGGCCGTTGCCCAGGGCACCCGTCGGGCAGCCCAAGCCTTAGCCAGCCTGTCTACCCCAGACAGAAATCGAGCAATTGAAGCGATCGCGTCGGCTTTAGAGGCTAATGCCGACGCCATTTTAGCCGCCAACCAGGCGGACTGCGCAGCGGCCCTGGCCGATAATCTGGCGAAGCCCCTCTACGGTCGACTGAAGTTGGATGCCGTGAAGTTGCAAGGGGCGATCGCAGGGGTGCGCGACGTGGCCCAGTTACCCGACCCGGTGGGCGCCGTGCAACTCCACCGAGAACTGGACGCCGGGCTGGTACTGAAGCGGGTGACCGTACCGCTGGGGGTGCTGGGGGTAATTTTTGAGTCTCGCCCCGATGCGGTGATGCAGATTTCCTCCCTGGCGGTGAAATCGGGCAACGGGGTCATCCTTAAAGGGGGCAAAGAGGCCGTCCGGTCTTGTACGGCCTTAGTCAACGCGATCAAGCAGGGGTTGACCCAAGCAGGTCTGGACCCCGCCGTTGTGGAACTGCTGACCACCCGAGAAGAAACCCAGGCCCTGCTGGCCCTAGACGACTATGTGGATTTAATCATTCCCCGGGGTTCCAACGCCTTTGTCCGGTTTGTGCAAGAGAATACCCGTATTCCCGTACTGGGCCATGCCGATGGTATTTGTCACTTGTATGTGGATGCCGAAGCCGACTTAGCCAAAGCCGCCACCATTGCCGTCGACGCCAAGGCGGCCTACCCCTCGGCCTGCAATGCCATCGAGACCTTACTGATCCATCAGGACATCGCCGCCCCAGGCTTACCTCAGTTGGCCCAGGCGTTGCAGGCGGCCCAGGTGCAGCTTAAAGGAGATCAGCAGGTGCGCCAGTGGTTGCCAGAGATAGCACCCGCCACCGCTGAGGATTGGAGCACAGAGTATAGCGATCTGATCCTGGCGATTAAGGTGGTAGCGTCGGTGGAGGCAGCGATCGCCCACATCAATACCTATGGGTCGCGACATACCGATGCGATCGTCACCGAAAACCCCACTACCGCCGCTCTGTTTATGGACCAGGTGGATGCCGCCGGGGTTTACCACAATTGCTCTACCCGCTTTGCCGATGGGTTTCGCTATGGGTTTGGGGCCGAAGTGGGCATCAGCACCCAAAAAATGCCCCCCCGTGGCCCCGTGGGCTTGGAAGGACTGGTCACCTATAAGTATCAGGTGATGGGCAATGGCCACATTTCCGCTACCTATAGTGGTAGCGAGGCCAAGCCCTTCACCCATCGCGACCTGTAAGTGGGCATGCGGAGCACCTTCAACCCTCTCCCCCTGATTCCCCCAGGGCTTGATCTAGCACCTGGCGAGCTGATTCTGCCTGGTCTCTCGCTGCTCGAAAGCGAAAATTACTCTGGGCAAACGACTTCAGGACCTTAAAGCCATCCTTCAAGTCAGCCAGTTCATCGTCACTGATCGGCTCGTCGGTAAACAGCAAATCCACCAGCGATCGCACCCGCAGGGCCTCCGCACGGGAGGTTTGCACCTTCAGCTTCAGGGTAGCGAGCTGATTCAGGACTTGAATCGCCTGCACGACCGCATCTTCCTGCTGCTGCACCGTCGCTGAAGGGGGCAGGGGCTGCACTTCCACCAACTGGTCCCCACTAAAGCCATCAGCCAGAGATGTGGCTAATTGCCCTTCATCCAGCATGGCGATCAGTTGATCCATAGCCTGCTCACGGGCTTTCTTAGAATCTTTGCCTGACACGGTCAGCACCACATCGGGGCTTTGAGCTAACGTATATTGAACCATTTTTAGGTCATGCGTACTATAGTCATCATAGCCGCAATCTTTCCCGGGCTCAAGCAGTTGTTACCGATCGCAACGATGATGTCCTAAGACCGCAGGCCACCCTGCACTACAGCCTTCAGCCGCTGATGTAACCCTGACGACTCCGAAGCAGGAACGAATGGCTGAATCACTTCAGTCTGCATCCACGCAGACGAATCAGAACTCAACGGGCGAAATTTAGGCACTGTGGCATCTGTCGAGACCACCTTAGCCATGACGTCAGTCTGATCCAGAGCCCCATGACTTTCTTCACGCCCCTGATCGATGACATTATCGGCTACATCACCCGCGGATACATCAGCCTGGGACGTCACCTGCTCCCCCCGCAGCGACCCATCCATGCCAGATAGCGACGGTTCCACAGCTGGCGGAGATACCCCCCCTGGAGCTTCAGGCTTGGGTATCTGTGCCTGCAGCGGAGGCGTTTCTCCATAACCAGAAGGGCTTAACAGAGTTTGCCCTAGAATAATTGACTCAAATTCTCGATTAAAGTGGCGGATAGGATGCCCCCGCCGTTGCCACAACTGCAAGATCTGATCAACAGAAATCAGCTTGTACCGCCCCTGATAGAGCGCCTCAGTAATGGCATGGCTAATCCAGATGGCTTCGTATTGTTGCAGCCAAGCTGCAATCATCGCTTCAGCTGGGTAGGTCTCAGTATCAAAGCTAAAGTCACTCAGCAGTTGATAGAAGTGAGCCACATCTGGAGATTGGGTGGGATTCGTCATAACATACTGGGTTTTGCAACCTACACTAGCCAGAAAAAGACATTAACCAGAAAATGGGGCAGTTTGCTTTCCAGTTTAATCCTACGACAGGAATAGCGGTGCCATCCGTAAGGATCATTACGATTATGGTTGCAGCCCCGACCTGAGCAGACCAACGCTGACACTACTGCACCACGGCATCACCAGCATCGAAGGGGCCATCAAAGGGGGCTGTCCGCCCCGTCCAGTTAAAGTCGCTAATTCGGAAACCAATAAAACCAGTGTTTTGCTGAGGGCTATAGCGCAATTGCACCCCATAGGCTCGACGTCGATATTCAAACAGCCAGTTTGTATCAATCACTCGTCCATTATCGACATTAATGGAGGTTTGAAAACCCGCTAAAAATGGGCCATAAATCTGCTGCACAATTCCCCCAGACAAGACATTTTGATCAACAATTCGATCAAACAGAAATGGGGATGTGTCACCCGCAATAATACTTTTAGAAAAGCCGATATTGAAAGCCGTGTAGTCAAAGGTATTCCGCTGTAGATGCCCGACTTGACCCGATAGCGATACCCTGGCTTCTAGGGTCTCTTGCAGGTCGTCACTGGTGTAGTAAGTAGCTACTCCCCTCAGACCAGCAGACAGTCGGAGGGAAGGGGTTAGGGGCCTGGGAGAATAACGTAGCCCTTCGGTAGGGGTACTGGGTAAGGGTTGTCCCTGCCACAGCAGAAAGCTCCGGCCCAGATCAACCGCCCCCTGAAATCGAAACAAACTAGCCAGACCGATAGAGCCCCCGGCACCGATCAGATCAGGTTGATCGCTATTAGCGGTCACATACTGGCCGGATAGTTGATAGCGCAGGTTAATTTGAGTATCACCAAGGGTAATGTTAGGGGACTCGAATAGCAGACCAACGCTGTTTTGCACGTCCTGGAATCCCAAGGAGCCATTAAACAGGCGATCGCGATAGCTATATTCCAGACTCAGACGATGGGTACCAATCAACTGTTGAGTGCGGAAGCTGGCCCGCAGGCGGTCATCAAAATTAGCCAGGTCGAGCCCTGACAAGCCAAAGAATCCTCTGACCGAGGTTCTTGGCCCCAATAGCCCATTCAGCCGGGCCACCACACCAAAGTTAGCAGGATTAGTCAAGTTAAAGTCAGACTCATCCAACCAGCGAGAAAGATACACCTGAGGGGCTACAGTAAACTGTAAAGGCCCAGTGCCAGGTAACGAAAATTCCCGCTCAATGAATAGCCCACCGCGATCGCGTCCATCAATCCCAATGCCAGTGGGCAGCGGGTTAAAAGCATCGGGGGGCAGTTCTCCCCGTTGCAAAATAAATCGACCACGCCAAAGGGGGATGCTCAACCCTTGATCAAACACCACCCTAGGGTTTTCCGCCACTAGTTCATTTTCGTCTGCATTTAGGGGCACAAGGCTAACCCGGTTGCTGCGCCACTCTAGCTCTGGCGGCGAAAATGGATCATTGGTCAAGCGGAGATTATCTGCATACCAGCCGCTGGCATCGAAGCGAACGCGTTCACTTTCAAACCGCAACCGCCGTACGGTACCCCCTTCGGCCCCAAATAAATCCTGGTCTGGATCAGTGACAAACCCGACGCCCCCAGGACTCGTCACCCCAGAAATCGAGCCTGGCGTCGGCCGTTGCGGATCAACAGGCACCGTACCAGACACCAGATCGTTAGGGAAGGTGGTAGCAAAATCCTCTGCCAGGGTGGACAACCTCAATTCTCCTCGGGCATTGTGGATGGTGCCTGCCCCCTGGAGCAGGTTATAGGTCACAACATCCCCTTCGATCACCTGGTCATTACGGCTAAAGAAGACATTGCCTTCGGCCCGGGCGTAGCGATCGATTAAATTAATCCACAATCGTTCTGCTAAAACCTGGGCATTACCAAACTGCACCAGTACGTTGCCCGTGGCAATCACAATCTGTTGGTCAGGATCGTAAACCTGGCGATCGGCTCGCAGCAGTAATTCAGACACGGCTTCCACCTCTAGGGGCAGAGCTTCCTCCTCAGCATCTAGGGGTAGCGCCTCTGGGGCTTCTGGACTGACATTAGGGGGGTCGGTCCCCTCCTGGGTTAGGCTAGGGGCAACAGCGTCACCCTCTGGAGTCGGGTTGAGGAGAGAATAGGTACGCCCCGTCACATCCCCTTGCTGCCAATGCTGTTCATCGACAGTAAATGGTTGAGGGGCGACGCCATGCGCTGACCCATCGCGGTAGACCTCCGTGACTTGAACGACTGGGGGAAGTTCCGGCGGGGTAGGCAACAAAGGCATAGATCAGGGAGTTGACCACAAAAAACAAAGCCCGACAAGCGGGCTTTAAGGCTATGGATGCAGAGCGAATTGCCACCGCAATTGCCTAGTCCATATCTTGCCGCCCAGGGTTACGCGAGGGGTCACCGTTAAGAAACCCAAAAATAAACAGGGCCACAAAGAAGGTTACCACCAGGTAAACCACAATTTTGAGAGTCAGCATAGTAAAGTCTCCGAACTGCTAGCCAGCATAGGTACGAATAGTGTTTATCATATCGTCAAACGATCCCCAATCTTACGCTGCTAGTAGGGCAAACCCAGGGAACCCCCCGTTGCTCCTACCCATACAGTCGCTGAGGGCAGGCTAATGGTTCCCCGTCGTGCTCGATCGTACTGGTCTTTTTGCCAGAAAATGCGGCGATTGGAGCAAATGGAGCGTTGGCAGCTTTGAGCGAGGCGCGGATGGTTTCAAATCGCAGTCGATGGCAACTTCTGGGTCCAAGTCAGCCGGTTCGCCTTTTTCGTAGCAGGCACCCTCCACCAACGTGGTTTCAATGCAGGTTTCGAGTACTTGTTCCTTGGTTTGGCTAACCATAGCAGCAGCTTGAGTGCGTCAGGGGGTGATCAGTCGTTTTACCTGGATGAATACATCCTGAAAGGCGAGGGGGGAAACAGTGCCCCCGGTCAGAATGTCTTCAGTGGTATAGTGTCCGTCCTGTAAGTCTTTGAAGACATGGAGCTGCTGATTTTTTAAGTTCACCACCCAATATTCTGTAATGCCGGATTCGGCATAGGCGACTCTTTTCTCGTTCAAATCCTTGGAGAGGGTGGCGTTAGAAAATTCAATCAGCCAGTAGATATCACCAGGGTAGGGATGATGCTCTAGATACACCCGCCCCAAAGGTTGCACAATGGCTAAATCGGGGATGGGTTCGGAATCGTCAGCGAGGGTAATGGGATGGGCTTCTCGCACTTTAGCCCGACTACCCAGCAAGCCCCGCAGGTAATCACCGACTTCGCTGTTGTAGTAGGCATGAGGCTCGCGCTCGGGTGGCATGGCGATCAGATCTCCCCGCAGTAGCTCGACGGGCTGGTCATCAAACAAGCCCGCGTCGATTGCTTGGTGGTAACGGTCAAGGGTCCATTTGTAGGTAGTGACGGTCATAGCGAGCCAACCTTACAACGCCTGAACAGCAAGTTAAGCGGTAGCTCTAGTATGGCAAACTCCCGCTCAAAGTCAGCCGGATCGCCTTTTGCTAAGCCTTATGAACTATGCAACGCTGTCGCCCAAGCCCTTTACCAGGCAACAAAGCCGCAAACGCTGAGTGTCGAGAGCGGTCAGGGTGTCGCTGGTGAGGTGCATTACTGCATGGATCGACGGAACAACTGCCGCAGCCACTGCCAAACCTGCCGCAGCCGGGTTTCCAGCCAGCACAACCCGCGATCGAGCCAGCGCAACACCCAGACCAGGGGGTGGTCCACATAATTAACCCCAGTCACTTGGGCCTCAATCACGGCCCCATGACCCAGCTCTCGCTTCAGGTTAGGCCTGACCAGCTCTTGGACAGTCAGCCCCCATCCCCCTTGAGCCGATAACGCCCCAGTAGCCCTATCGTCTTCAGCGCCAGGGCTGCTAGGGTTAATCCGCCTGATGGGATCAATCGGTAGTGCCGCCCTAGAACCAACCTTGCCGCTCAGGGCCAGGGCGATCGCAGGAACGTCAGCCCCTGGCAAACGAATAAATCCCTGTTCTCCTGAAGCCAGCCACATCCGCCTGATGGCTTGGGATTCTCCAAACAGGTCTGTGACCATAGCCAGGGGACTGGTTTGCATCCAAGCGATAAATTGGTAAACCCACTGCACTGGCCACCACTGGGATGGCTTGGCTTCGGGCAGGGGTAACCCCAAGGGTGATGTCGCTGGCCCTAAAGGTTGAGAGGCGCTGATGCGGGCATAGTCATGCAGCAGTAGGGCGATCGCCTGTTGTAGTCGGTCCTGCTGTGCTGCCGTCAACACGGCCAGAATCTGGTTATCAAGGGCGACCAGGACCAGTTGTCGCGTCTCTAGATCAGAAGCAATGCCTTGGATCGGTTGGCCTAGCTTGGCCAATGTCCGCTGCACCTGGGCTAACCCAACCGCAGCCGCCTTAGACTGGCGAAGTAACGCCCGATCAGCTTTGACCGATCGCCCTAAGGCTTGATTGTTCTGCCGCTCTGCTTGAATCGCTAACAGTAATGCCCGAATCGGACGATCACAGGTGAGCGATCGCGGCTCCTCCGTACCCAGTAAGCGCGCTTTCCACCGTTGCCATGGGGAGGCGGCTGAGAGTTGCTGGTGAGCCATTCTAACCCCCTGCAAAGCCGCATAGAAAGGGTAAACAGCCACCTGCACCCCCCACACTAGGGCGGTTCGGCTATGGCGCAGTAGCTTTTCAGTGCCATGGAGCAACTGTCGATACCCCGCCACCAGGCGAGACAGGGTCTGACTCTGAAACCGGCGAGGCGAAGCGGCCATAACTCTGCGTACACTGAGAAGATTGCTTCGATCATACCGGAACCATGCCCCTTTCCGATCAGGCCCAAGCCGCTGATGCTGCTCTGGACCAAACCCTTAACCGCTTGCGCCATCTCAGTCAGCAGTCCGTACAGACCACCTGGCATCAGGCCCCCAATGGCACAACCAGTCCTCCCATCGACACAACTTGGCAGGGCTGGCCCCTGGCCCGCCTCAATGATCGTAACCACATTGCCTGGCCCCTGGGCCAGGTCACCCTGTGGCTACACCAGCGATTTATCTGGCCCACCGATCTGCACGGCTACCCTTTGCAGGGGCTCTCTGCCCGCTTAGCCCTGCGCTGGTGGGCCGACCAAGCCGAGGTCTATGTAAACGGTGACCGGGTTCATACAGGAGACATTTTCGACTGTTGGACTCGCCTGGTATTGGCGGAACAGATGGTACCAGGAGCATGGGTGGATGTTTCCCTCAAGTTGGTGAGCCCAGGCCATGACCAGGGTGCCCTGGTGAGCTCCCAACTGATGTTTGAATCCCGCGACTGGGAGGCCCCGGAACCCAGTTTCGTGGCGGACGAACTGACGGTACTGGCCACTTATCTCAGGCAATTTGCCCCCCACCACTTACCGAGGTTGACAGAGGCTGTAAGGGCGATCGCCTGGGATCGAGTCAGCGATCGCGCTGCCTTTGACCCATCCCTGGCTCACCTGCGGACCTCACTCCAGGACCTGTCCCCCTGGCTAAAGCAGCGCACCATCCACTGCCTGGGCCACGCCCACCTGGATCTAGCTTGGCTGTGGCCCATTACCGACACCTGGGAGGCGGCCGAGCGTACCTTTCAGTCTGTATTGGCCCTGCAACAAGCGTTTCCCGAACTCACCTTCAGCCACTCGTCTCCGGCTCTGTTTGACTGGCTGGAACAGCACCGACCCCAGCTATTTGAGGCGATTCAGCAGCAGGTCAAGGATGGCCGCTGGGCCATCGATGCCGGTCTGTGGGTGGAACCCGACCTGAACCTGCCGGGGGGGGAAGCGATCGCCCGGCAAATCCTCTACGGCCAGCGGTACTGTGCCACAAAATTTGGCCAGATCAGCGCCATTGCCTGGCTCCCCGATAGCTTTGGCTTCTCCTGGCAACTGCCCCAACTGCTAACCCAGGGGGGGATTCGTTACTTCGCCACCCAAAAACTGCGCTGGAACGACAGCACCCCCTTTCCCCACCACCTATTTAGCTGGCAGGGGCTAGACAGCACCGCCATTCCCAGTGTCACCCTGCCCCCCATCGGCACCGACATTGAACCGGCAGAGATGGCCCAATATGCCGCCACCTGGGAAGCTAGCACCGGCTGTCAGGATTCTCTTTGGCTGCCTGGCGTTGGCGACCACGGTGGCGGCCCCACCCGCGACATGTTACTCAAAGCCCGTCGCTGGGCCAGTTCTCCCTTTTTCCCTACCCTAGTGTTTAGCCACGCCGTCCCCCTCCTAGACGATATCCGGGGGGAGATAAGGGGATGGGGAGATGGGGGGATGGGGAGATGGGGGGATGGGGAGACTAACCCGGTGCCTCTAAACCATCCCGCCACCCCACCCCTCCCTATATGGTCTGACGAACTCTACCTGGAACTCCACCGGGGCTGCTACACCAGCCACGGGGACCAAAAGTGGTACAACCGCCGCTGCGAAGATACGTTATTTCAAGCGGAGCTATGGGCCACCCTGGCGACCATCCAGGGACTACGCTCCTACCCCAGGACCGAGCTAGAAACCGCCTGGAAGCAGGTGCTATTTAACCAATTCCACGACATTTTGCCCGGTTCTTCTATCCCGGAGGTGTTTGAGGACGCTAACCAAACCTGGCAAGCGGCGTTAGACACAGGAAATCGGCTATTACAAGAGGCTCTGGGGGCGATCGCTCAGTCGCTGCCCCTGCCGGTTCCCCCCAGCCCGGAGGCTATCCCTGTGCTACTGTTCAACTCCCTCAACTGGGAGCAGCACCAGGTGGTCGCTATGCCAATGCCTGACCCGCTGGCCAATGTCGCAGGCTGGCAAGCTCAGGACCACTGGGGCAATCCTCTTCCCACCCAATGGGCTCAAGACCCCGGTTTGCCATCTACATCAGTGGTGGGCAATGCCCACCCTACACACCCTACACACCTGACACAGCAGAGTGGGGTAACGGTGCTGGTGGATGTGGCCGATATCCCTAGCGTTGGCTACCGACTGATTTGGCTGGTGCCCACCGCCACCTCTCCGCTACCGGCCCCAGCCCCCAAGGACTGGGTTCTCGACAATTCAGTCCTAAAAGCCACCATCGACCCCACTACTGGCGACATCGCTAGCCTGATCCACAAACCTACTGGCACCGAAACCTTCTCCGCTCCTGGAAACCAACTCCAGGCCTTTCGAGACCAGGGACAATACTGGGACGCCTGGAACATCGCCCCCGACTACCCGGATCATGTCCTAGACCGGTTTGAACTAAAACAGATTGAGTGGATCGACGCTGGTCCCGTTCGCCAGACTATTCGGGTGGTGCGTCGCTTTCGCCAGTCCACCTTTATCCAAGACTACAATCTGGATTACCAGTCCCCTATCCTAACCATCCACACCAGCGTTGATTGGCAAGAAACCCAGGTGTTAGTCAAAGCTGCTTTTCCGCTGACGGTGACGGCGGCCCAGGCCACCTACGAGATTCCCTTTGGGGCCATCCAGCGAACCACGACCCCGACCACCCCCCAAGAGCAAGCCAAGTGGGAAGTACCGGCCCTACGCTGGGCCGATCTCAGCCAGGGCGATCGCGGCGTCAGTATCCTGACCGACTATAAGCATGGGTTCGATGCCAGCCCCAACCAGCTACGGCTGACGCTACTGAAGGCTCCAGTTTGGCCCGACCCTGGATGCGATCGCGGTTGGCAGAGCTTTCGCTATGCCATCTACCCCCATCCCCACAACTGGCAGCAGGCCCACACTGTCCGCCAGGCTCGGGCCTTTAACCAGCCAATCCAGCCCTGCTTTCCCCCCCTCACGGGACCGGCCTCAGCGACCGCCCAGCCCACCGCCAGTTTTCTCAGTTTGGGGGATAACAGCCTGGTGTTAGCCGCCCTGAAGCTGGCGGAGGACAACGACCAGCAGCTGATTCTACGCTGTTACGAAAGCCTGGGCGACCAGCAGGAATTGGCCTTCCACAGTCCCTTCCCCCTAGAAACCTGGCAGCCGGTTAACCTGCTAGAACAGCCCCAGCCCCCCCAGACTGAAACGGCCACAGGTGCCATAGCGCCTTGGCAAGTGGTAAGTCTGGCGGCCACCTGGCAAGCTAAGCTTGAGACATTGTGATCACTGAGGTCATACACTGTGGTCACTGATTCCACCCTGAACGCTGGCGTCCTGACACGAGCACAGACTGGCGCGACATTGCCATGTTGCTGTTAGCTTTCCCAGAACTGAAGGCTGACCCAGGTCCAGTGACCACAGCCTTGCAGCAGCTTACCCCCGCAGCAACGGTGATGGCCGTTTGGCAGAACCTGGTCCATCAAGACATTCAACCCTTAGATGAGGGCGAGGATTTTTAGGCCGTGATGGAAAAATCAGTGGCCCCAGGTTACGCCTCAGACCGTACAATTTAAGGCGATCGCGCCGTTAAGGCGTTTTCTGAAAACAGTCTCCCCGATAGCGGGCACCGCCCACCCGAAAGCCCTGGCCATCGTTAGCTTAAAGCGGGGAGTTTGTTTCTCTCGGAATCCCCTAACCCCTTCTAACCCATCGTTGAGGTGCCATGCCCTCGCGCCAAAATCGCCCCCGCTATCGCGAAACCGTTGTTGAGGAAAACTATCGACGCACCCGGCGACACCTAATTCGAGGGGCAATCGCCCTAGGGTTCGTGATCTTTTCAGGGGTCCTGTGGTATCGGTTGGTAGAAGGCTGGAGCTGGCTAGATGCCACCTACATGTCCATCATCACCTTATCTACCGTTGGCTTTGGGGAAATCAATACCCTCAGTCCTCAAGGTCGCCTGTTTACCATCGTGCTGATTTTGACGGGTGTCGGCGTCATTGCTTACATCCTCAATAACTTCACAGAGGCCATTGTGCAGGGCCACTTTCAGGCTGGTTTTCGACTGCTAAAAAGACGTAAATTTATGGAATCCTTAGCCGGACACTACATTATTTGCGGCTATGGCCGCACAGGCAGCCAGATCGCTGCCGAATTTGCCGTCGAAGCCGTCCCCTTTGTGGTAGTGGATCTAGACGACGGCTCCATCCAGGCAGCTCAGCAAGCAGGCTACACCACCATCCAGGGGGATGCCACCCACGATCAGATCCTGCTGCAAGTGGGTATTGAACGGGCCCGCTGTCTAGTGGCGGCTCTGCCCTCCGATGCTGAAAATCTCTATACGGTTCTATCCGCTAAAACCCTAGCCCCCTCTATTCGCACCATCGCCCGGGCCAGCACCGAAGAGGCCATCCAAAAACTCAAGCGAGGCGGGGCCGATGTGGTGGTTTCCCCCTACATTACGGGTGGTAAACGCATGGCCGCAGCCGCCCTACGCCCCCAGGTGGTGGACTTCCTCGATGGCATGTTGACCGGTGCCAACCGCACCGTCTATGTGGAAGAGTTCTTATTAGACCCTAAGGCTTGCCCCGTGGTGGGACAAACCCTCAGGGAGGCCCATCTGGGGCGGCAGTCCGGGGCTTTACTACTGGCCATTCGTCGCCAGGATGAGACCCTGATCGTTGGTCCCACCGCCGATACCCGGCTATACCCCGGCGACCTGGTAATTTGCATGGGCACCATGGACCAACTGCGGCGGCTCAGCCAAATTCTCAGCCCCATTCAGCGTTAGCATGATCCAGCCTCATACCTAATCCAGCGGGTTGGCTGCGCCTGAGCTCAGGGTCTACACCCCAGGTATTTTTTAGATGGAATAGGCTTAGTCCTGCATTAGCTTAACCTTCCTATGGCTTCCAAAAACGTCGCGTCTCCCCTGAATGGCATCTGGCTGTTCATGATTGTGTTCGCCACCCTGGTGGCGGCCTACAACGGCCTGATGGCAGAGCTCACCACGGCCACCTTTGAAGCGGCGGAAAATGCTGTCACCCTGGCGATTGGGTTAATTGGGGCCTTGGCCCTGTGGCTAGGGCTAATCAAGGTGGTCGAAGTTGCTGGGCTGATGCAGCTAATCGCCCATGCCATTCGCCCAGTGATGGTGCGCCTGTTCCCCGAAATTCCCGCCGAACACCCGGCCATGTCAGCGATGATCCTCAACATGGCGGCCAATGCCCTGGGGCTGGGCAATGCAGCCACACCCATGGGCCTGAAAGCCATGGCTGAGCTGGACAAGGTCAACCCCACCCCAGGCACGGCCACCAACGCCATGTGCCTATTCCTGGCCATCAACACCTCGTCGCTGACGCTGCTGCCAATCAGCGCCATCACCGTGCGAGCCAGCGCTGGGGCCACTAATCCTGGGGCGATTATTCTGCCGTCCATTATTGCAACCCTATGCTCCACGGCTGTGGCTATCGTAGTAGCCAAGCTGCTGGCCCGCCGAGAGTCTGACACCACAAGCCCTTTACCAGAGACTATTCCACCCGTTTCTGACCCCGATCAGTCGACCACTACAACAGATGACAGTCCTGTCCCCTTAGATGGAACCAACATCCCAGACGATTTAGAGCCTCCTGGGCTATGGGGCAAGCTGCTGTTTGGGGGCTTAATACTTGGTTTTTTAGGGGTGATCACTTATCGCTTGACGATCCAAGGCACCCCAGACTTAGCCGGGACCGAGGTCATGGCTGCTATCTCAAACTGGTTAATTCCCATCTTGATTTGCACCCTACTGCTCTTTGGCTATTTTCGCGGCGTCAAAGTCTACGAGGCTCTGACTGAAGGGGCTAAAGAAGGGTTTCAGATTGCAGTGCGGATCATTCCCTTTTTGGTGGCAATTTTTGTGGCGATCGCCATGTTTCGGGCCAGTGGAGCCCTAGATTTACTGACCACCGCGATCGCCCCCCTTACTGGCCTCATCCGGTTCCCTGCCGAGGCCTTACCCATGGCCCTGATTCGCCCCCTCTCCGGCAGTGGAGCCTTTGGGGTGATGTCTGAAATTGTTGACAACGACCCTGATAGCTTTCTTGCTTACCTCGTGTCTACCATGCAAGGGTCTACCGAAACCACGTTCTACGTCATGGCCGTCTATTTCGGGAGCATCAACGTCCTGCGTACTCGCTACACTCTCCCCGCTGCCCTAGCCGCTGATATCACTGGCATGGTAGCCGCTTTAATTATCTGCCGGGCGACGTTTTAAGCTACAGCCTAACCTCAACCCCCAGCAAAAGGCCTTGCTGGGACTGATTCAGGCTAAAGCGGCTGATCCCTTGCCCGGCACTGTAGCGAGACTCTTTGTACTGATAGGCCAGTTGCAGCGCCGTTCGCTGGGACATGCGGTAGCGAGCTCCTGCCAGAACACTCCAGGCCACATTTTCGTCGGCCCCAATACCGAATCCTGCAACATTGCCCCGCAATCCTAATGCCCAGCGGTCAGACAACTCCAGCCCCGCCTGAGCCCCCAGCAGCGGCTTAATCAACGTTGCCGACCCGGTTACGGGCACGTTATCAAAACCCAGTGGCCCCAGCCCCAGATTAAAGTTCAGATCGCTGCTGAGACGAGCAATGCGCAGGCCCAAATAAGGATCCACCAACAGTCGCGGGTAGGTGGGCTGATTAGCAGCCGTGCGACCGACAAACTGATCGACCACCCGGTAGTACCCCCCCAGATCAAAGGTGGTCGTGCGCCCCGTGATCGTCACCCCTGCATCCACCGGAGTACCGGGCGGCACCACTACCCCAGGGGGAGTGCGCTGGTTGACCACCGCCGCCAGAGCCGGGGGCAGCGGCAGTCCCGAGACAGAGCGGCTGTCCTGCACAAACACATGGGTCAAGTCAGCAAAAAAGCCATACTGGGGGTTACGGGCCTCAAATCGTAGGGCACCTGAAAAAATACGATCCAAGCTAAACAAATCCCCTAAGCCCGTGGACACCGATTCAGTGATGCCGCCAACGCTAATGTCGGTCTGCACATTGAAGGGCACAAACAGATAGGGCCCTAGTACAAACTCCCAGCCATTGCCGTCGTCAGCCGACCTCACTTGGGCCAACGGCACGTCAGGGTGGGGCTCTACAGCGGTCTCCAACGATCCCCAACCCCCTAGGCCACTGTCTACAGGCATCAAATCCAGGGCCAGAGGAGCGGCTATGTCCACCAAAGGCTCAACCACTGGTGCAGCTGTCGTTAAAGTATCGACCTCAAGGGCTAGGTGAACATCCCCTAAAGAGGCTGCCTCAGCTAGAGAAACTGCCGCCGCCGAGGAGGAGAGTAGGGCGATCGCCCCTGCCCCGAAACCTAGCAGAAAAGCATGAAAGCACAGATATTTCGAGATCATCTTTAAGGAAAGATAAAAACATCGTTTTCCACAAAAATAACGACAGGAAACGACATCTTAAAACAATAGCAAAACAACTTAAAAAGTCAAGCAAACGATAAATAACGTTTGGCTCAGATTCAAATCAAACAAAGCAATTTCGAACAAAGAAAACCACCAGACTCTAAGTCAGAAACGGGTGCAGCCTACTTTCGCAGCCTTCTTATTCGCTTTTCCCTACCCAGTTTAACTAAGCAAATTCTTATAAATTACTCCACCTTTAAGGATCACCAAAAAGTTATTGTCTGGATTTTCAATTAGCTGAATATTTTCCAGTGGGTTGCCATTCACCAGCAGCAGATCTGCTAGGGCTCCCTCTTCCACCACCCCCAGCTTGCCGGGGTAAGGATTACGCGGCCCAGACATCGCCAACAGGGTTGCATTGGTGCTCGTGGCCATGCGCAGCACCTCCACCGGAGTATACCAACGCACCATCTTGGCCAGTTTTGCCCCCTGTCGAACCGCCCCCTCAGGGCTATAGAGATTGTCAGTGCCCCAGGCTGTTTTGATGTTATATTTCTTGGCCAGGTTGTAGGCGTTGTCGGTGCCTGCAGCCACAATTAACTGATTAGCTCGGTTCTGGGACCCCTCTGGGTAGGGGTTGCGATCTTCGTCGTCCAGGAACGGCTGCATGCTCAGCCACACATCATTCTCGGCGATCATCCGGGCCGTCTCTTCATCGATCAGCTGGCCATGTTCGATACTCTTTACCCCCGCCCGGATCGCCTTTTGAATGGCGCGGGGGGTGTAGGCGTGAACAGCCACGTAAGTGTTCCAGTCCTCGGCGGCCTCCACGGCGGCGCTGAGTTCAGCTTCGGTGTACTGGGCCACATCAATGGGGTCGAAGTCTGAAGCCACCCCGCCCCCAGCAGCCAGCTTAATCTGGCTGGCTCCCTGCATCAGCTGCTCCCGGACACGGCGCAGCACCTCGTCTACTCCGTCAGCGATCACCCCCACCCCAAACTGTTCCCCCAGGCTCAGCTCCGAGGTAGGCGTGCGAGGTAGATCGCTTAACTCGCGAAAGTCGCCATGGCCGCTGGTCTGAGAGATCATTGCCCCCGAGGGCCAAATGCGCGGACCCACCACAGATCCCTGGTCAATGGCCCGCTTCAATTGAAAAACCGGCCCTGCCATATCCCGAGCACTGGTGAACCCTCGCATCAGCATAGCCGTGGCGTTCTCCTGGGCTCGCTTCAAAAGCTGCTCCGGAGCAACCGTAGCAGCGATCAAATCTTCCTCCGTGCTGGTTTCCATAAACAGGTGCGTATGGGCGTCGATCAGCCCCGGCATTAGCACCCGGCCCTCGCCGTCGATGCGAGTCACTGATCCCCTAGCAGGGGCCGGTAAAGGCTGGGAAGAAATGGTTCGGATGGTATTACCCACCACCAGCACATTCGTCGGAGCCGACAGCTGATCAGACACTCCGTTGAAAATACGCACATTCTCAAAGGCCACGATGTCGGAGCGCTGGGGCTGGCCCTGGCTGGTGGTTCGACTCTCGGAAAACCCGGCTAGGGCCATGATCCCACCGAGCAACAGCAGTAACAGCCCCAAAATAGGGAAAAGGCGCGATCGCATACTGGATTAACCTAACAGGACCCGTAAAACCGACATTTTTTGCCGCAAAGATATTCATTGCGGCAAAACAGGAGCCAAAAGCAAGCTCAATCTCCCCCGTCACAATATCAACAGCGTTTTAAGCCGTCAAAATATTTTTAAGGTTTTGCAATAATTTCCCCTGTCCAGGGAAGCCAGACATAAAGCGTAAACCCTTCACATCATAATCAGCAAGTGCTGTCCACCCTACCCAGGCAATATGGTCGTCCTGCCCTTACTCATACATTCAATTTGAGCCAATCAAATAACACCAAAAGCCGCCTTCGCTGAGGGAAGACGGCCTTTGGCAATAGAGCCCTGGCATCGCGCTATTTTAACAAGGGGCAACCCCCTCACTATCTTCGCCGCAGCTGCGTTTCACAACCGAGTTCG